>NZ_JBYHFQ010000031.1:0-45701 GCF_057669665.1 Sporosarcina sp. Y1004
ATTAGCTGCTTAATAATAAACTCTAACTTTTAGGGGTCACCTCATCGTGGCGGTCCATCTTTTTATTCGCTTTTTTCCATTTCAATTCGCTGGGCTTCAAATTCATCAAAAAACCAAAGAACATCCTCGACGTATTTGTCACTATGGTTATAGTTGAAAATTGCTTTTTCAAATTCCCCATCCGCTGCTCCACTCTTTGATAAGTAGTTAGCGGCACTATAAATTGCATCTTCCAAATCATATGGATCGGCAATGCCATCATTATTTGCGTCAACGCCATATCCACCATATTTTTTTATCACATCTGGATTAATTTTATCTTTTTCAGGAATTTCTCCCTTTCCAAGGTCTCCACATCCCGGGTAAGTCCAACCGACGAACGTACAAGGCATGAACTGCATATGTCCTTCAGCACCGACGGGTGACAGTAAAGGATCCATCGTAGAAAACTTCGTTTCAATCCTATGGTGCGCTGCAAGTAACGTCCAGGGAATACCGTAAACTTCTGCTGCTTCTTTGTAGACTGGTATGTACTCTCCCGGTATTTCGTTAGCTGTGCGACGGTCTTGCATATCCAGCAATGCGCTAGCGGACTTCTTTATGATATCCGGATTTTTCAGACCTGTCCAAATGATAGCTGTTAGCGTGAAGACTGTAACAGCAATAGGGACAAGTAAGATAATGAACATTGCTTTCGCCTTCAAGGATATTCTTTTGTTTTTTCGCTTCTTCATCTCTTCACACCTTTAGTTATAGCCTTGCATTATCGAATTATGCACCTGTTTTATTTAGTGCTTTAATGTCTTTGACAATTTGATCGAATGGCACTTCTGTCATTCCGTTATATGATTTCACAACTTCCCCTTGTTGATTGACGAGGGAAAAAGTAACTGCGTGCATTACCTGGTCCGAATCTGGAATATCTGCAACAAGCGTTTTGAATGATTTTGCTGCGAAGTCAGTGATTTCCTCTTGTTTATAGCCCGTCAGCATTTCCCATCTACTCTGATCTCGGACATCATACGCATCAACGTATTCTTGCATAGCTTCTGGAGTATCAACTGCAGGATCGATACTGAATGATACAATCTTGTAGTCATCAACGCCTTCATCCCCAAGTTGGTTATCAAGCTCCGCCATGTTCATCATCATCGGTGGGCAGGCACTCGTACATTCGGTGAAAACAAATTGTGCTATCCAAACATTCCCTTTCAAATCATCCAATGAAACCTGTTCATTTTGTTGATTCGTAAATTCAAAAGGTGCAACTTTATAATTGTGATCTTCTTTGAAACCACCACCGGTACACGCACTCAAAATGACCATGACTAGTAACATATAAATCAACAATAACTTTTTACTCATTTTATATCCTCCATTATTTATTGATACGTTTATCATATCGGAAGTATAGGGTTCAAACAAGCATGTGATGTTTGAACCCTCGTCGAACCTATGACGGTTTTGTGAAGTTAACTTCATCGTTGACGACCAGAAGTTTCGATTCGAATCGGAGCAAGGGATAATGCTTGTCATCTTTAGTAATTCATTCATCGATATATACTAGTCCTGTTGCATTTTATATTCGATTTTTACCAGGTCAATCACCTCCTTTCATCCGAAATAGAAGAAAGGAATACATTGTCCGTGTGTTTTTTCACGGATGCTCTTATAATGGTAAATAGAACGGAAGAGGTGAAGATTGTTGCAACAAGACTTATTTATGTGGTTCATCATTTTCTGGTGCGTTGTTCTCATTGGACTTTTCGGTATCGGCGGTTTCTTCATGTTCCGAAAGTTTTTAAAAGTGTTTCCGAAAGCGGATGGCAAGTCCACACTCGACTGGGAAGAACATTACGTGGAGAGCTCTCTTCACCTGTGGAATGATAAAGCTAAACTTTTGCTGAATGAGCTAGTCGTCCCAGTACCGGAATTATTCCGGCCGGTAGCGAAACAAAAAATCGCAGGGAAAATCGGTGAAATTGCACTTGAGGAAAATGCAAAAGCAATTGATACCGATCTTATTATCCGTGGATATATACAAGCGACACCGAAACGTGACCATAAGTTCCTGCGCAAGAAATTGGCTGAAATGAAGTTCGATCTAACTCAGTACGAACATCTATTTTAGTCGAATAAAAACGCTAGGCGTTAGAGCCTAGACGGCAAAAAGGTGTCCGCATTTAACTGCGGACACCTTTTATTTGTTTATATTTAGTCAGCATACCTATCCGCCATGGAACAATCATTCCAAATGCTAGAATCCAGAACATTCCGCCCAGTTCACCTACGTCAATGGTACTGCTAAGAAGCAGTTTCCCAACAAGTCGGATAATGAGCAACCCTAGCAGAATAAATAGGAAGGTTTTGGATCGCTTCATATAAATATCGTCATCTCTACGTTCAAAATGCGTTGTCTTTATTAGGATAATCGAGAATAGTAGCCCAACAAAGATGGCCTCGAATATTTGAGGTAACGACACTCTGAATTCCTCGAATATGAACATCAGTGCACCCGTTGACATAAAAAGGGGTGGCAAGATGATTTTCATCGGCGTTACAGGCCTTTTCGCCGCTTTCGTTCTGACAATCAGCGCCATTGTCCCCATGAATAGAGCAAGTATGGTTGAACCGGTTATGAGATAAACCGAGGGTACCTTTGTAAAAACGGTTTCAATTAATTCGTTCATTGTATTTCCTCCAACCGACGCTTCAGTTATTCCATCCATTCATTGAATGAACTGATTTGCTTGTTCAACTTAAAAACCTTGGAAGTCGCCAAATATTGGGCTTAATATGCTTGTTAAATATGTCAATCCATCGAAGAACAACAAAATTCCGAAAGCAATCATGATGATGCCTCCAATTTTCATTATTAGGCCACTGCGTTTTCGAATCCATCCAAGACGTGTGACAAAGAACGATAAGACAAAGAAAGGTATTGCAAAACCTAACACGTACATTAACATATAAATGACGCCCGACCCCGGATTTGTCGCAGCAAGTCCCATAATTACTCCAATTATTGGTCCCGAACATGGTGTCCATCCAGCAGCAAATGCAAGCCCTATCACTGTGCTTCCTAAGTAACCCGAAGGACGGTTTTTAAATTGCAATCTCTTTTCTCCCATAAGGAATTTGGGTGTAAATATACCAGCAATCATCAATCCAAACAAGACCATAAAGATTGCTCCAACTTGTCTTAGTATTTGTTGGTTTTCTTGGAAAAATGTCCCGACAAGCGATGTAGCAAAACCAAGTACAACAAAAATTATCGAAAATCCGATTAAAAAGAATAGTGTATGTAGCATGCCGTTTCTGTTCATACGTTTCGAATCCGATTTTAAATCATCTAGTGACATGCCCGTAATATATGATATGAATGCTGGATATAACGGTAATGTACACGGTGATATGAAACTTAAAAAACCAGCGCCGAAAGCGAGAAATAAATTTATGTCTGTTCCCACATTATTCTCTCCCCTTCATTTTTCTTTCTTAATCTTATCAAAAATAACATTAAACTTCGCCTATTCTGTCTGTGAACAGTTTATGACTTTTAAAGGGTCGTTTGTCTACATTCTATATTCTATGCGAAAAAAAGCTTGCAACGCCAGTAAAAGGCGTATGCAAGCTTGATTTTTTCAGATAACATCTTCCAAAATATTATTTTGAAGAAGATACATTTTATGGTATAGACCTTTTTGTCCTAGTAATTCTTGGTGTGTTCCGCGCTCTATAATTTCCCCCTTATGAAGGACGAGAATCAGTTCAGCATCTTGAATAGTACTGAGTCTGTGGGCAATAGCAATTGTTGTACGTCCTTTCCTCATCTTTTCAAGACTTGTCTGTATTGCCACTTCTGTTTCTGTATCAATGTTGGCAGTCGCCTCATCGAGAACAAGGATTTTGGGATTCGTTGCTATTGTCCGCGCAAATGCGACGAGCTGGCGCTGCCCACTTGAATACGTAGAACCGCGTTCCGTCACTTTTTGCGAGTACTTTTCAGGAAGTTTTTCAATGAACTCATTGGCTTGGACAAATTCTGCAGCGGCTCTAACATCCTCTGATGTCATATTTTTATTATGCAAACGGATATTACTTTTGATATCTCCATAGAAAAGGAACGGATCTTGCAAGACAAGACCTGTCTTCTTCCGTAGTTCTTCTTTTGGAAATTCTTTCAATGAAACATCATCGATATAAATATCACCACGTTCATATTCATAAAAACGCATCAGTAAGTTGATAATGGAGCTTTTTCCGCTTCCAGTATGGCCAACGAGTGCAACGGTCTCTCCCGCATTCGCAGTGAATGAGATATTTTTTAATACATCAGTTTGTCCATCATATGAAAAAGATACATCACGGAATTCGATTTTACCATCTTGAATTACGGCTTGTTTACCATCGTTCTGTTCCGGTTCTATATCCGGATCATCCATTAATTTAAATACACGGGACGCCGCAACCATTGCTTGCTGAAAAATGGATAATCTTTGCATCACTTGTTGGACGGGCTGGAATAAACGACGAATCAATGTCGTAAATGCATATAAAACACCTACTTCAACAGGGCTTGCCAGTGATATAAATCCGAAATAACCGAGTACAAAGACGATTGCTCCTGCATACAGCAGATCGATTGCCGGACCGAGCAGGATGCCGTCAAATTTAATGTTACGCATTCCTGCACGGTAATGTTTTTCGTTGATGTCGTCAAACTCAATTTCTAGACGTTCTTCCTGCCTAAATGCTTGAATCATCCCCATGCCGGATAATGATTCGGCTATTTTAGCATTCAGCTGACTCAACCGTTCACGGATGTCTTGATAGAAATCCGCACTATATCTCCTATAAATGACGATGACCGTTAAGAAGAGTGGCAACAATAACAGGGATATTAGTGCAAGCTTTGCATCAAGTGAAAATAGTGCAATGTAAACGCCGAGAAGCACAAAAATGGCTTGTAAAAACGTAACAATGACACTGACGAACATTTCTTTGATGGCTTCCGTGTCATTTGTTACACGCGAAACAATACTTCCAGCAGGCGTTTTATCAAAATAACGCATTCCAAGGCTTTGCACTTTTGAAAACACATCGATTCGCATCTGCTGAATAATTTTTAACGCAATATCTTGGAATCGAATCAGTTGGAAATAGGACACGACGACCATAAACACTTGGATACCTATATAAACTAGCGCAATGTTCATTATTTCTGTTCTTGGGAAGTTCATCGTCGCTAAATGATTATCGATAAATCTTTGGATTATCAAAGGTCCGACTATACTGCCAGTGACTGTCAAAACGAGTAGGATCAGCGCAAATATAATGCTCTTTTTATGAGGAATGATATATCTCAACAATCTCTTTAAAACAAACCATTGATCTTTTGCCGTTAGTTTCGGTTGTTTTTCTTCTGACATTATTCCTCACCCCCCTGTTCGACAAGTACTTCAAGTTGTTGCAAGTCATACATTTCTTTATATCTTCCAGCCAGATCGATTAATTCTTCGTGTGTTCCAGCTTCGACAATTGCTCCTTCATCCATGACGATAATTTTATGTGCATGTTGGATGGCACTTAGTCGATGTGAAGTAATAATTGTAGTTTCGTTCGTACGTGTTTGTTTGAGCGAGTATAAAATTGCTTCTTCCGTTTGGGCATCGACAGCTGATAAAGAATCATCCAAAAGTAGCAATTCCGGTTCCATAATTAATGCACGTGCAATGGAAACCCGTTGTTTTTGACCTCCAGACAGAGAGACCCCACGTTCTCCTACTATCGTTTCATACCCTTCTGTAAACCCTAAAATATCTTCATGGATATGCGCGAGTTGCGCAGCATGATGAATTCTATCGGGTGCTATTCTTGGATTTATGAAAGCAATATTTTCAGCAAGTGTCGTTGAGAAAAGGAAGTGGTCTTGCGGTACATAACCGATTGACTCTCTTAAACGTTGCTGTTTATATTGATTAATAGGTTTGTCTCCATATATGATGCTTCCTTTATACCCTTCAAACTCTCGTAACAGTAATTTCAGGATTGCCGTTTTACCTGATCCCGTTTTACCGACAATTCCCATTGTTTCACCCCGTTTTAATGTGAAGTGAACATTACGCAGAGCCGCCCGCTCATCACCTGGGAATTTAAACTCATCTATATCGAAATGCAAATCGCCTTCGGGTCTTCTATCAATTGCACCAGGCAAATCTTTAATTTCAGGCGATACAGATAATAGTTCTGTAATTCGGCTGTAAGATGCATTACCTCTCTCTACGATATTAAAGAGGAAGCCAAACGCAAGCATTGGCCAGACCAGAAGGCCGAGGTAGGCACTGAACGCTACCATGTCACCGATTGACATGTCCCCTGCAATGATAAATTTCGTTCCAAAATAGAAAGACAGAATGTATGAAATCGCGAATATACCCGTAATTGTCGGATCGAATAATGCATCCACTTTAGCGACACGCATATTTTTACTGACAACATCAGTAGACAATTTGGTGAAATCCTCAATATCTTCGTTTTTTTGTCCGAATGTCTTAATGACTTTGATACCCGATATACTTTCCTGTGTCTTGTCATTCAAATTTGAAAATGCTTCTTGGGAAAATCTGAATCGCTTACGTAGCAATCTACCATAATAGCTAGTCAGGAAGATCATGAATGGCAACGGAATGAGTGCAATTAGTGTCAGTTTCCAATGGATGGTGATTGCCATTGTTAAAATGACGAATCCGCCCGTCGCAATGGAATCGACCAGTGTCAAAATCCCCATACCCGCCGTTTGCTGCACGGCATTTACATCATTTGTTGCATGAGCCATTAGGTCTCCTACACGTCTTTTTTGGTAGAAGGATGGTGACATTCTTGTAAAATGATTGAACAATTTTTCACGCATCGTCCGCGACAACAATACAGCAGAACCAAAAATCATGACACGCCAATAATAGCGCGCTATGTACATGAGAATGCCGGAAATTGCTAGGATAACAAGCCATCTTGTGAGCCCGGCGGTTGTTAACGAACTCTCTGTAATGTCATCGACGATAATCCCAATAATCTTCGGTGGCAACAGTTGCAATATTGAGACGAAAACAAGCGCCGAAACCCCTAAAAGATATTGCTTCTTCCGCTGTTTGAAAAACCAGCCGAGCTGAACTAAAACCTTCACACTACTCCCCCTATTTTACTATAAAATTGAACCTTTGATTAGTTTAGCAAATGTCTGGACAATAAAAAAGGTCCGAGGTATAAATAATTCGAATTCGGAAATAGTTTCGTTGGTAAGATACGGATAAGCCATGCTATTTGCTCATATAATTACGAAGTATCGTCATTTGACTTTGAGGAGGAACTTAAATATGAGGACAGTAAATAACAAATTACTAGTATTACTACTTATACTACTAGGCACGGCAGTTTGTTCAGCCTGTTCGTACAATAGCGAAAAAGCGGTGCGTAATGGTGATGTTGTCAATATGCATGGACCTGTCTATAACTACCCCGTATTCGAAGCTTTTTTGGAAAGTATAGAGTCTAAGAAATCCGATGTAGTCCGTATTGCAAATTACTCACTTGAAGGAGACCCGACTTTATACAATCTGTCCTACAACGGCTCCTCGATTGCCTTAGAGATTAACCGTTCAAAAAATAAAAATAGAGGAAACAATCCTACTAAAACAAACATGACATGTACAAATCTAATTGAAAAGGATGGTCAGCAATTATTTGTCTACACGCTTACTGGATGCGATTCGTCTGACGAAAGTTTTACAATTTTAAGTGTAGCGAAAGAGCATGTGGACGAACATGAACACTAGGTATGGCTAATTAAGGTCGATTGTCTCGATGCCGACAATCGTATTCAGAGATATTTTTTGCAGCTTGGAGTTATCCTCTATATAAATAACTTGTAGCCGAGTATCCAACCTTTTCAAGATACCCGTCGTGTCAGTAAATGATCCATGTGGGGGTCATCGGGTATTTCAAATAGCTGCATACCAGTCCGCACGCCAAATTGTTTTTTTAATGGTGGAGATTCTGCAAGCACGATACCACCTTTCCGCTCTTTATTGCCGATGATGGCAATCGGCACTTCCATAACATCAAGCCCTTCGATTGCGGCAGCACAACTGGCGTAAAAGCTACGCATGTCGAGGCAGACAATTTTCCGATTTGGTAAATGTTCATACATATCAAACTCCCCCTACAAAGAACGTATGTTCTTATTTATATTATAGCCCTAACTGTAACTCATATACAATGGAATATTTATGCACGCACTTTGTTCCTTTCATTTTTCCCACAGCAAAAAAGCCGGCAGTTAGCCAGCTTTTAATAACATACATCGCTTTTCACTTAGGTATTCATAAAATTTTCGACCTGTGGATAAACTACTAAATGATATTCCACGTCCAGATTCCAGAACGGTGCATTTTCTCATTTTTTCATAAAGTACTTTCGGCCCAGTCTTTCGACAACTGACGGTGCAACAGCGTAAATTTTGCTAGTGATGCCCATATACCGAGGTAAATTCACATCACGGACAGATTTCCCCAATGTTTTAATCACCGCATCGGCAACAGCTCCCACCGTCAACAAATGTCTGCCGAGCGATGTACGGTAAGCACCTGTTTCATCCGCAAGTTCAAGAAAAGGTGTGTCAATCGGACCCGGATTAATAGTGGTGACCTGGATACCGTATGAAGCTACCTCCATACGAAGTGCATTCGTATAGCCAATAATCGCGTGTTTTGACGCAGCGTAAACGGATGCTTTCGGGGTAGCAACTTTCCCCGCCTGTGAACCAAGATAAATAAGATGGCCGCTCCGGCGCTCTCTCATGCCGGGCAATAAAAGCTTTGTCAGTTGCATCGGTGCGATGACATTGACGGTCATCATGTTTTGAATCGCTTCATCGGAAGTCTCATGTGCAAAACTGAACGTACCCATACCCGCTGAAAAAATGACAGCATCCGGAGATCCAATCTGCGTCATTAAATGTTCGATGTCTTCTTTTTTTGTTAAATCTGCCGGTATCACTTGTGCGCCTTCAAGTCGCAACTTCTCTAAAATGGCAAGTGATCTTCCCGTTGCCCATACTTCATATCCCTCTGCCAAAAGCCGCTTCGATAATGCATAACCGACACCGCTCGTAGCACCTGTAATCAAAACCATTTTACGCTTGCTCATATTGGAGAATTCCGTTTTCATCTCGTTTTTCATGAACAAGTCCCTTTTCAAAAAGGTAATCGGTTTGGCCAATTGTTTCTGATAGCGTAAGACCAAGCTCTTTTTCATAGACGGATGGGAATAACTCGCGCGTCAATTCGAAAATTGTACGTTGGCCTTTATCCATCATTGCAAGCACCTTCATCGCCCGTTCGTGCTGTCTTACGAAACGGCCTTCTATAAGCTCGTGAGCATTGCGCACTTCATCACCATGACCGGTATATATGATATCAACGGGTAAAGTAAGAATGCGTTTCAACGACTCGTTATACTGCAACAAAGAGCGTGGACGGCCATGCTCAGGATTAAGCGGCGGCTCGATAAGCGGATTTGAAGAAACTTTTTCAAGCACCAAATCTCCGCCAATCATTGTTCTATTCTCTTCATCCCACAATACGATATGGCTTTGCGCATGACCTGGTGTTTCCATAACCGTCCAGCCGGCATGCCCAGGCAGCGCATCTCCTTCAGCAAGCGTCATGTCGAGTGGACGTTCTCCCATAAGCGAGACAGACCTTTTCATCTTCTTAACCCAGCCAAGGTACTGTTCAGGTACGCCTTCTTCGATAAGTCGCTCTAGATAAAATGCATCATGATAGCGGAAGAAAGCTTCATCCCGTTTGAGCCATAAATCATTGTAGGTATGACCTAAAACTTTTGCGTTATCAAATGCGTCAATCCAACCAGCGTGATCTGGATGATGATGTGTCAAAATGACCTGTTCAATATCATTGAATGAGTAACCGGCTTCCTTGATGCCCTGTTTCAATGCTTCATATGCTTCAGGGGTTTTCGGCCCCGCATCGACGAGTGACAGCGTATCTCCTTTTATAAGAAAAGCATTTACATCGCCTACTGCGAACGGTGTTGGAATAACAATCTTGTGTAACATATAAAAATCCCCTTTATTAGATGAATGAGTATTCAGTACAGTGTACCTTTTTTATGAGTGGACGTCATCTTTTGAATCTATCCTCTACCAAGATGGTAAAAATGCTATAATAACTTTATGTATTCTCGTGTTAATTTACTAAAGTATGAATGATTAGGAGGACGTATGTATGGGTTTATTCGGATTCTTCAAGAGTCAATTTATTGAAGTCATTGAATGGACGGATCAGAACGCAAATACAATGGTTTATCGTTTCCCTGTTCACAATAACGAAATAAAAATGGGTGCAGAATTAACCGTTCGGGAATCACAAGTCGCAATTTTCGTCAATGAAGGCGAAATTGCTGATGTATTTGGACCAGGACGTCATCTATTATACACACAAAACATGCCCATAATGACGAAATTGAAGTCATGGAAACATGGATTTAACTCCCCTTTTAAAGCGGAAGTATATTTTGTTAATACAAAACAATTTATCAATCAAAAATGGGGCACGTCGAATCCAATCATGATGCGTGATTCCGAATTTGGAGTCATTCGATTACGGGGATATGGTATTTACTCGTATAAGGTGTCCGACCCCGTTGTTTTCTTAAAAGAACTTTTTGGTACGAACGCATCCTATGATACGAGCAGCATTGAAGGACAGTTAAAAAAGATGGTGCTATCAGGACTTTCAGACCTCTTTGCAGAATCAAATATTGCTGCCCTTGACCTGGCGATGAACTACGACGAGCTTAGTGACAAAGGCAGAGAGAAAATGGAACAACGATTCAGTTCATTTGGATTTGAAATTACTTCATTATATATTGAAAACCTATCACTTCCTGAAGAAGTTGAAAAAGTGTTGGATCGAAAAACGTCCATGGGTGTCATAGGAGACATGAATCAGTATCAGCAATACCAAGCCGCAGAAGCCATCAGGGAAGCCGCGCGGAATGAAGGCGGCGGTTTAGCTGGTGCGGGTGCAGGAATTGGAGCAGGTGCCGCACTTGGAAGTGTTATGGCGAATGCCTTCCCGGCCAATCAACAGCAAAGAAGTTCCTCTAATACTACGCAAACAGAAAAGAAGACTTGTCAGCATTGTCAGACACTTATTAATAAGAATGCGAAGTTTTGCGGCGAATGCGGTAAATCCGTGCTTGCGCAACAAGTACCATGTACGAGTTGCAATGCACTCATAAATGAAGATGCAAAGTTTTGCGATGAATGTGGTACAAAGCAACTGACCGAAAAAACATGTGTAAAATGTGGCAAAGTAAATGGTCCAAATGCCAAGTTTTGTAGTGACTGTGGAGAAAACCTTTAACTCAAATGCAAAAGAGGTGTTCCTATGACGGACTTAACAAATAATAAAGATTTGGAATCGATCAAAACTAAACTGACGACGGTAAATAAATGTTCTTCCTGTGGAGGTAACACGTTATTTGAACCGAAAAGTGGAAATCTGAAATGTCCGTTTTGCGGAAGCGAAAAGGAAATCGACCAGTCTTGGGAAAATAGTATTGAACACGACTTCTTAGAGGCATTAGAAAAAGAAATTCACAGCTGGGACGATGAAAAGCGTGTTTTTAAATGTGAAAACTGTGGTGCCGAAACACTTTTAGATAAAGATAAAGTGGCCGATTTCTGCTCATTTTGCGGGTCTTCTCATATTGCAATAAGTGAACACCATGCGGGCATGAAACCAGCATTGGTACTCCCCTTTAAAATCGCGAGAGATGATGCTGTTGAAAAATTCAAGATATGGCTGAAACAGAGATGTTTTGCTCCATCTAAGCTAGTGCAATCGTATAAAATGGATACCATTGCGGGAGCATACATCCCGTACTGGACTTTTGATGCCCAGACGGATTCTTCTTTTATCGTCCAGATTGGCACGTATTATTACGTAACGGAAATACGGACCGTATTTGAAGATGGCAAGTCCAAACAAGTATCTGAACAGGTAAGGAAAACCCAATGGCGTACGGAACACGGGCGCTACAGCGAATTCTTTGACGATGTTTTGGTGAAAGCATCACGTAATGTAGCAAGTGGCCTTATTGATAAGATTGAACCCTTTCAGTTAAATGGACTCCTCGACTATAAAACAGAATATTTATCCGGTTTTTTAGCAGAAAGGTACTCGATTCCATTGAAGGATGGCTGGAATGATGCAAAAAATAGTATTGACGCCGGTATTAAGAATGGAATACATGGACAAGTATATGGTGATGTTGTCAATATTGTAAGTGTTTCCACTAACTACGACAACATTACTTACAAACATATTCTATTACCTATTTGGATTTCTTCGTTCCAGTTCAACAATAAAATCTACCGCTTCCTCGTTAACGGACAAACCGGTAAAGTTAGTGGGCTATCGCCGATAAGCGCCGTAAAAGTATCGATTTCCGTCATAGTGATCTTAGCAATTATATTCATAATCTACTTGCTCTACACGATAAGCTAAATATTTTATTGCATAAAATGATAGTTGACTTTCTCCTGTCGGCATGCAATAATCGGACTAATTCAAGTACATATAGGCGTTGAAGAAGATAAGTAATTGCGGTAATGGAGAACAGAAAATGTGGTCACTGACTGAAAGCCACCCTCCCTCTCCCGCTTTGAACCTCCTTCCGAGCTGCTGTGGAAACACAGGCGTGCCTTTCGCGTTAAGAAAGAACGAGATGTACCGGTTTATAATCGGTAAATTTAGGTGGTACCGCGGAAACATGTGTTTTCGTCCTTATTTAGTAGGGGCGAGAGCGCATTTTTTTTGCGTCTGTCAAAGGAACTTATGCTGTTATTAACGGAATGAAAGAGGTAATTCAGATGAAAACGATTGTATTTATAGGAGCCGGATCGATGGCGGAAGCCGTTATTTCCGGTATTGTGGAGCAAGGTGCTGTAATACCTCAAAATGTTTACGTCATGAACAGGTCGGACGATGAAAGACTAATTTCACTGCACAATAAATATGGAATCTCGATTGTTAGCAAGGACAAAGAAGCGCTGAAAAATGCAGATCTCATTGTACTTGCGACAAAACCAAAAGACATCTACCAAGTGATGGCAGACACACTTCCCCATTTGGCTGAAAAGACAGCGGTTTTATCGGTCATTGCAGGTGTTTCAATACAAACAATCGAGACAGGTCTCGGTTTTAGACCAATCGCGCGCTCTATGCCCAATACATCTGCTACAATCGGAAAATCAGCCAGTGGTATCGCGTGGAATAGTGCGGTTAGCGATGCGTTAAAAATATATATACTCGGTCTTCTCAATTCAATTGGGATGGTGAGAGAAGTCGAAGAAGATGACCTACATGTAGTCACTGCTCTTTCCGGAAGCGGCCCGGCGTATGTCTATTATTTAGCGGAAGCACTTGAAGAAGCGGCAATCAGCAAGGGTCTTACAAAAGAAGTAGCACGTGCACTTATTATCCAGACTATTGAAGGAGCTGCGGCGATGTTGAAAGAAACAAGTGCGGAACCCGCGGAACTGCGCGAAAACGTGACAAGTCCAGGCGGCACAACGCAAGCAGGATTAGAAGCTTTGGAAAAAGGTCTATTTAAAGAAACGGTTGCGGACTGCATTAGTCAGGCGGAGAGGCGTTCGCGTGAGCTTGGAGCAATGTCTTGAAGTTACTCAATTTGTAATAAACAGTAGAACGTCAAACTCGAATAATAGGTCATTATTTAAAGTGACTATCATTCGAGTTATCGTTCAAGTAAACAAAACATGTATTCATTGAAATACGCACCATAACTCAATTTACCATCGTTATAGTAAGGAATAATGGTATCGTCAGCTTGGAGTTTACTAATTTCCCCCATCAGGCTCTCCCCCATATATAAAATGAATGTAACTATACTTCATACAATAGCCGCAACTAGTTCGGCAATTCTTATTTACTACGTTTATAATGAAAATCATCTCCATTTTCCGTCACACCAAAAACTTCATTTTCTATTGAATAAAAAATCGCTGCGTTGCCTGCAGTTTCTATACGATTAAAGAACGTTTACGGGTAACTACTTTACTATTATTAGTTAGACGAGCAGTATGAAAGAAAGTTCAAATTACTACCAAAGCTGAAACGAATTAATAATAGAAAAGCACCAAACCCCTATTTTTCTCAAAACTTAAATCCTTTCAATTTCTAACTTTACATACATACACATAGAGGTTTTAACGTTAGTCTATTAAACCTCACCATAGAGTAGAAAGACCAATGTGATTTTTCTCTTTATCTTCATAATCACCTTATCAATTATTTTTCTAATTGAATAAGAGATTTAAATCTGTTTAAGACGGCTGAACTGTCTTAACATCTCGTCTTTGTTATACTAGTCGTGTTAATCATTTAGGAGGTCTGTAAACATGGCAAAGTTATTTGAACCATTTAAATTACGTGACGTTGAATTTAAAAACCGTATCGTTATGTCGCCGATGTGCATGTATTCGAGCCATAACGAAGATGGAATGATTGAGGATTGGCATAAGACGCATTACACCACACGCGCTGTCGGTCAAGTTGGTCTTATCATTGTTGAAGCAACAGCAGTTCAACCTGAGGGACGTATTTCTGCGCAAGATCTAGGTATTTGGAGCGACAATCATATTGAAGGTTTGGGAGAAACAGTCCGTCTCATGCAGCAATACGGTACAAAAGTAGGAATCCAACTTGCACATGCTGGACGTAAAGCGACAGTTGACGGCGATATTTATGCTCCATCTGCAATTGCCTACAATGAAAAATATAAAACACCTGTCGAAATGACCGAAGACGATATTAAAACGACCATACAAGCATTCAAAGATGGCGCTTTACGCGCGAAAAAAGCTGGATTTGATGTTATCGAACTTCATGGTGCACATGGCTATCTCATTAATGAGTTCCTGTCACCCCTTTCCAATAAGCGCACAGATGAATATGGTGGATCGCTAGAAAACCGTTATCGCTTCTTGAAAGAAATTATTGATGAAGTACGTGCCGTTTGGGATGGTCCACTTATTGTTCGTATTTCTGCACATGATTATAGTGATGGTGGCATGACACCCGAAATATACGTGGAAATGGCGAAGTGGATGAAATTGCAAGGAGTGGATCTGATTGATGTCAGCTCTGGGGCGCTCGTACCAGCAGCGATTGATGTATTCCCTGGTTACCAAGTGAAGTTCTCTGAAACAATCAAAGAAGGTGCCGAAATATCAACAGGCGCGGTTGGTCTAATCACGACAGGAATCCAAGCAGAAGAAATATTGAAAAATGGACGAGCTGATTTGATCTTACTTGCCCGTGAATTATTACGGGATCCGTACTGGGCTTATACCGCGGCAAAAGTATTGGGCGAGGAAATTAAAGCACCAAAACAATATGAGCGCGGCTGGAAATTTTAACTATTGAATAACCGAAAACCCGTGAAGGATCTTTAGACACAATAAAAAGATGGAAGAGCCAATTATGGCCATTCCATCTATTTTTTCCTTAAATTCCACATACAAAAAACTGCGTTTTAGTGAGCTTAGTAATACATTTGAAATGTTTCATATTTCATTGTGGAGAAATCAAAACATGAAATGTTTCGGTTTCTTCCAAAAAAGAGCGATAATGGTGCCGATCAATAGGACAATCGCTGCAAAGTAGTAAGGATAGTTCAAGTTTATGTCAAATAGCACTCCACCGATTATCGGACCGAAAATATTACCTAGACTTGTGAAAGTAGAATTCATACCACCGACAAAGCCCTGTTCGTTACCCGCTATTTTTGATAAATAAGAAGTAACCGCTGGGCGTATTAAATCAAAACCGACAAATAGAACGAATGTTGTTAGTAGAATGGAAAAATATGAACTGACATACGTCATTAATAACACAAGTATTGTTGAAATTGCTAAACTATAGCGGATTACATTGATTTCACCCATGTTTTTTACTAACCGATCAAACAATAAGACCTGCGCAACAGCCCCGACAATCCCGCTTCCTGTAATGACGATAGCGATGTCTTTTGGCGTGAAGCCAAATTTGTGGTCGACGAATAGGCTGAATAACGATTCGAAGGCTGCGAGGCCAAAGGACAAGACAAAGATTATTATAAACGCTATAAGATACATCGGTATGAAAATGCGGCTTAACCCAGTCTTTTGCCCTGGCGTCGGTACTTCTTCATCTGCACGTTCAGGCTCTTTCAATAGAGCGATTGAAAGAATAGCTGCAAATACCCCTAATACTCCTGCCGAATAGAAAGGAACCCGCGTGCCGATTTCGGCTAAAAAACCGCCTATCCCGGGTCCAATTATAAAGCCTGTACTTATGGCAGCTGACATATAACCGAGTGCTTTTGATCTGTTTGTACTCGTTGTAATATCTGCAATGAAGGCTGTCACCGCAGGCATGATGAACGCCGCACTGATTCCACCAAGCATACGTGAAATGAAGAGGACTTCGATCGATTGTCCCATTCCGAATAAAAACTCCGAAAAGCCAAATATGAATAAGCCCACCACAATCATAATTTTCCGACCGTATTTATCAACCCATCGACCTGAGATTGGCGAGAAGATAAGCTGCGTAATCGCAAATGCCGCCACCATGTAGCCCACGACTGAACCGCTGATTTCCAGCTCATTCATTATCGTCGGTAATACTGGAATAACGAGTCCAATACCTAAAAAGGCAATAAATAAGTTCATTAATAGAATAGCTAATACGCCTTTTTTGTTTTTCATATAGTAAACTCCTCTAACTCTCGACTAGGTGAATTACGTCGAAATATACACAATACTGACTCTCTCACGAGTATAACATCATTCATATTATAATTAATATGATTTCTAAAGTTTATTGAAATTGCTCTGCTAAAACATTTAACAGAAATCTAAAGGGACGAAATAGCCCGACTGAACCCTGCATATTTTTCATTATTCTATCCATTACGAATTCGTTTCATCAGGATTCTAATATCACTCTCTAAAAACTTCCCCGTCTCTCCACTCGAACCGAGAAAAGTCCTCAGCGATATATAGGTTTGGGAATATTGCCGTACCTTGTTTAAGCAGCTGTGCCACATCGCTTGCCATAAATCGCGCACTAATATGATTGGCGATAAGGGTTTTTACTCCCGCTTCTTTTGCTGTTATAGCGGCATCACCAATCGTCGAATGACCATATTCTTTTGCCAGGTTTCCAGTTCCATTATCGAAAGTAGCTTCGTGAATTAAAATATCCGTATCTTGCGCTAGTTCAACGGCAGCGGCGCAATAGCTGGTATCTCCGAGAATGGCAACCGTAAATCCTTTTTGGGGGTCGCCAGTGACTTCTGAACTAGAAACGATTCGTCCATCATCCAATGTCACATCTTCTCCATCTTTTAGCTGCTTCAACTGCGGACCATTTGGAACTCCCGCTTCTTTCGCTTTTTCAATTAGTAATTTTCCTGGAAGTGGTTTTTGCTCGATTCTGTAACCAAAGCACGGAATAATATGTTGTAAGTTCTTTGTAGTAATACGATAGTTAGCATCTTCAAATACCAGACCTTCACTAACTTCATGGATGTGCAACTCGTAATTTAAATGGGTATTTGTAACGCGCAACGTTGTCTTGAGCCATTCGTTAAGTCCAGGTGGCCCGTATATATCAAGTTTTTCCTTACCTCCAAGAAACGAACGGGAGCCAATTAAACCCGGCAACCCAAATATATGATCACCGTGTAAATGCGTAATGAATATTTTGCTGATTTTTCTTGGTTTCAGAGAAGTATGTAAAATCTGATGCTGTGTTGCTTCCCCACAGTCAAAGAGCCAATAACCTTCTCCTTCAGCGGATAAATTCAATATGACTGCTGATGTATTACGCATTTTTGAAGGCATACCCGCGCCTGTTCCTAGAAATTGCAGTTCCATAATATATGTCCTCCTTTCATTTAAAGCCCCGTTTTACAGTTCCAGGACCAAACTTTTGTTCCAATTGTGATAATAATGTATCCATTGTCTCTTCTTTCGCATGTTTTTCATAGTTATAAATCGATAGTTGCTCATGTAGTTCATTCATTAGAATTACGTTTGTAACAGTAATTCCAAGAAGACGAACCGGCTCCCCGTCCCAATGTTTTTTAAACAAATCAGTCGCCTCTTTGAAAATGTCCTGTTCTTTATAAAGAGGATTGAGGACAGTCCGGCTCCGTGTTTGATTATGCCAGTCGGCTGTACGAATTTGAATCATAACTACCGTACCAGCAAGTTGCCGATTGTCGAGGCGGACTGCAACTTTTTCCGCCAGCCATTTGAAAACTTTCAAGCATTCGTCCAAGTCTGTTTCATCCACAGGCAATGTAGTTGAACTGCCTACACTTTTTCGTTCTTCAGCTGCTTCTGGGTCTACAGGCCGATCATCAATACCATTTGCACGATTGTGAAGACGGATTCCTTGCTTACCAAGGGAAGACTTGACAGTGAGTTCATCGATTTTCGCGAGATCGCCAATCGTATAAATACCTAGCATATTCAATTTCTTCTCTGTACTCTCCCCAATTCCATGCATGTCAATAACGGGTAGAGGCCATAGAATCGATTCAATTTGTCGTTTCCTTAAAATCGTAACGCCCATCGGCTTTTTCATATCCGATGCTGTCTTTGCTAAGAACTTATTCGGCGCAATACCAATTGAACAGGGTAGATCGAGCTCTTGTAAAATACGCTGTTGCATGGACATAGCAATATTTACGGCATCAGTCAAACCACCGATTGCTGTAATGTCAATATACGCCTCATCTATGGACACCGGTTCGACGAGGTCCGTATACGTTCTGAGCAATTCAAAAACCGCAGAAGAAGCGGTTCGATATTTTTCAAAGTCAGGTGGAATTATTACGAGATCCGGGCAAAGCCTTTTCGCCTCACCGACAGTCATTGTCGTGTAAACACCGAACGCTCTCGCTTCGTAAGAGCACGTCACGAGAATGCCTCTCCTTGCTTTCGGATTACCAGCGACAGCGAGTGGTATTCCTTTCAACGAAGGGTCGTGCGCTTGTTCGACGGATGCGAAAAAACTATTCATATCAAGATGAAGAATAACTTTTGCCCGTGATGCACCAACCGTTTTCACGACACTTCCCCTCCTTTACTTTTAGTGTAATTATAATGCAAAAAACGGACAGAAGACACTGTCCGGTTTGCATACTACTCTTCTAGTGCCAATTGCGCTTCTACATAGTCACTGATTTTATCCATACCAGCCAGAGTTTTGGATAGAATCTCCGGATTGACAACAGTAATCATCCGGTTCTCCAAATTTGCAACTGACGTGAAGTAAGGTGTTCGTGAATAAGCCATGAGAGCCGAAGATGTCAAAGCACTTCCAGGGATATCAAGAATTTCTTTTGCATCCAGAACGAGTAACCCCATGAATAAACTGCCGGTCTGAACGACGACGACGCGGGCGTCCTCTCGTCCTTGTGCACTTTTTCCATATAAAATTTGTTCGAAGTCCAGAATCGGAACAAGTTCCCCTCGAATCCGCATAAGTCCCAGCATAAAGTTGGGTAGGTGAGGAATCGGATTCACATGCTCAAGTCGCTCGATAGACACGACCGCCTCAATGGAAATCGCATATTCTTCATTACCGCATTGAACGATGACAGCTTTCAAGTCACTCATGTGGTAAGCCCCCTCTATTATGCAGTCGCTGTTACACGTACGATTTCAAGCAATAGCTCTGTCAGTTTGTTCAATTCATCAACTGGCATGCGTTCATTTTTTGTATGAATTTCTTCATAACCGACGGATAATGTGACTGTGGGAATACCTGCACCGTTGAATACATTACCGTCACTTCCACCACCGCTTGTCATTAGTTCCGGCGTCAATCCAATATTCCGAATGGCTGTTATCGCTGTTTGCACGACTTGTGCATCTTCTGCAAAACTGAAGCCAGGATACATGAGTACAACTTCCGTTTCAGCTCTTCCGCCCATCAGCTCAGCAGTTTGTTCAAACGTCCGCACCATATGCTCCGTTTGTTCATTTAGTTTGTCAGAATTAATGGACCGTGCTTCCGCTAAAATATGAACTTCATCACAGACGATATTCGTTGCTTGCCCGCCTTCAAAGCGTCCAATATTAGCAGTCGTTTCCGAATCAATCCGACCAAGTGACATTGCAGCGATGGATTTGGCAGCAATGTTAATAGCCGAGACGCCTTTTTCAGGAGCAACGCCAGCATGTGCTGTTTTCCCATAGATTGTTGTCCGTAATTTTGCCTGGTATGGTGCAGCAGTTACAATGCCGCCCACTTTTTGATCGCTGTCAACAGCGTAGCCAAACTTAGCTTTAATTACTGACATATCCAACTCTTTCGCACCAACAAGGCCGCTTTCTTCACCAGCTGTAATAACAAACTGAATATCGCCATGTGGCTGACCACTTTCTTTTAACGTACGCGCCATTTCAAAAAGTGCAGCAATCCCCGCTTTATCATCCGCGCCAAGAATTGTTGTACCATCCGAATAAATATATCCGTCCTCGCGTAATTCAGGTTTAATTCCCTGACCTGGTACTACGGTGTCCATATGACAAGTGAAATAAATCGGTTCAATTCCTTCAGCTGTCCGATTCATTGTCGCAATTAGATTACCTGCTCCATGTCCAGTACGATCGTCAGAATCATCCTCTTCAACGTCGAATCCAAGTTCCAGCATTTTATTTGTTAATACATCTGCAATTTGACGTTCGTCTTTTGTTTCCGAATCTATTTGAACTAATTCCAAAAATTCGTCTAATAGTCTTTGTTTATTCATCCAAAACATCTCCCTATAGCGGTATATTACCATGTTTCTTGTACGGTCTAGTTTCTTGTTTGTTGCGCATCATGTCGAGTGCTTGTAATAGTTTAATGCGGGTTTCACGCGGATCAATAACGTCATCGACCATACCGTGTGATGCTGCAACGTACGGATTTGAGAACTTCTCACGATACTCTTCAATTTTCTCTGCACGCATCGCTTCGGGATCGTCGCTGTTTGCGATTTCTCTCGCGAAGATGATATTTGCCGCCCCTTGTGCGCCCATAACTGCAATTTCAGCGTTTGGCCATGCATAAACAAGATCTGCTCCAATTGACTTTGAATTCAATGCAACATAAGCTCCGCCAAATGCTTTACGCAGAATAACTGTGATTTTTGGAACTGTTGCTTCTGAATAGGCGTATAGTATTTTGGCACCGTGTCGAATTATACCACCATGCTCTTGTTTGATGCCCGGGAAGAAGCCCGTAACGTCTTCAAACGTAATGAGTGGAATATTGAATGAGTCACAAAAGCGTATGAAACGGGCAATTTTATCGGATGAATCAATATCCAGCCCTCCAGCCATCACTTTAGGCTGATTACAAACAAGGCCAACAGGTTCTCCTTTCATGCGAGCCAATCCGACGACAGCATTTCTTGCGAATTCCGCTTGAACTTCCATAAAGGAATCTGCATCAACGACTTGTTCAACGACCCTGCGTACGTCATAAGGCCTGATTGTTTCATACGGCACGACATCTGCTAAATCTGCACGGTAATCATCTACTTCATCATACTCCGCAATTGGTGGTTTTTCATTATTATTTTGTGGTAAATAGGCAAGTAATTTTCTAACGCTCTCAAGTACCGTCTTCTCATCTTTACCACGGAAGTGCGCATTACCGCTAATCGTATTATGTACCTTAGAACCACCCAAATCTTCAGATGAAATCTTTTCACCCGTAACCGTTTCAATTACTTTCGGTCCCGTAATGAACATCTGACTTGTTTCGTCCGTCATGAAAACAAAGTCCGTAATGGCAGGCGAATAAACAGCACCCCCTGCACAAGGTCCAAGAATCACAGAAATTTGCGGTATAACACCTGAATATATAGCGTTACGATAGAAAATTTCTCCGTAACCGTCAAGTGAGACGACACCTTCTTGAATACGCGCTCCGCCTGAATCATTCAAGCCAATGAATGGTGCACCATTCTTTGCAGCGAGGTCCATCACATTAGCAATTTTCATCGCATGCATTTCACCTAGTGCCCCACCAAAAACAGTGAAATCCTGTGAAAATAAATAAATGGGTCTACCGTTAATTTTACCGTAGCCTGTGACAACACCGTCCCCAGGTCCCACTTGCTTGTCCATTCCGAAATCCCGTGTACGGTGTACAACAAACGGATTTAATTCAACAAATGAACCCGGATCCAGAAGCAAATCAATTCGTTCTCTGGCAGTTAATTTCCCTTTTTCATGTTGTTTAGCAATTCGTTCGTCTCCGCCACCTAGTTCAATTACCCTTTTTTTATCATATAACTCATTTATTTTATCATAAATATCCATCTTTTCAGTCCCCTTTACCGCTTTTGTCGCATAATTCATACAAAACACCGAACGATGATTTAGGATGAAGGAATGCCACTTCTGCTCCACCGGCACCAGGTTTGGGTGCTTCTTGCAGCAATTGGACACCTTTTTCTCGCAGCTCGGCCATCCTAGTTCGTATATCTGTAACCCCAAATGCAATATGATGGACCCCTTCACCGCGTTTTTCGATGAATTTAGTAATTGGCCCGCCTTCCCCAAGTGGTTCGAGTAATTCAAGTTTGATATTTCCAGCATCTATAAATGCGACACGAACGTTCTGACTTGTGACTTCTTCGATAGCCAATAGTGAAAGCCCGAGTGTATGTATATAATAGTCAATTGATGCCTCAATACTGTTCACAGCGATTCCAACATGATCTACTTTTTGCATAATGACTCCCCCTTCTCCTATTGTACATTTTACCTCATTAAATGAACAGATGTTGTGAAATTCAGTATTTCTGTTAAAATAGAAGTATAAAGCTTAAGGAGTTTTGTCTGATGACCAATCGTAAAGTACAGAAAGTCGTTGTCTTAGTGATGATTGGAGCAATGGTCGCTTCCAGTGTCGCATTTGGATTAAGCATGATTATGTAATGACAAAACAGTCCGCATGTGCAGCTAGCACGTACGGACTGTTTTTTTGTTTGGAAATTAAAAAACATATACTGTTAATGACTTTCATTATTGCGGTTTCACGTTAAGACGTGCTACCCTCTATTTTTACAGTTCTTCGCAGTATTCTTCGAACTGATTTTGCAGGTTTGCCACGACAGACATTGGATCATGTCCTTCGATTTCATAACGACCAACCTCAGCCACCATTTTTCCATCTTTCATTAAAACGAATGACGGTGAAGAGGGCAAATGATCTTCACCGAAAAGCATACGTGCTTGAGCAGTCGCTTCTTTGTCTTGTCCTGCAAACACAGTTACTAAGTGATCCGGACGTTTGTCATAATGCACTGAATGTGCAGCCGCTGGACGTGCGATTCCGCCTGCACAACCACAAACTGAGTTCACCATAACAAGTGTCGTACCGGAACGTTTAAAAGCTTCTTCAACAAGCTCAGGTGTTGTCAGTTGCTCATATCCGCTCGCTTCCATCTCCGAACGTGCTGTTTTAAGGATATCATTCATATAAAGATCAAAATTCATATTCATGTATAATCAAACCCCTTTCTATTTTCTTCTATATCATAGCAGGTGAAAACGGTTCCTGCAAAAAGTCTAGCTTTCGAACAACTTTTCAACAGCGACAGTTACTGTAAGACTTCCGCCAAGCAATGCTTTCTCAAGCTCAGCGACTTCCTCTTTTTTACCGGGTTGAGCAAAAAAAGTATCGATAAGACGGTCTTTAATCATGGAACGGAACCAGTCTTTCGTTTGTCCCTGCCTACGTCCATCCCAAAATCCAGCTTCATCCATTGTTTCTTTAAATAAATTTATCGTCTTCCATACTTCTTCAAGTCCTGTATTTTCAGTTGAGGAAACAGGCAATGCCGTAGATGTCCAGCCCGGTGAAGCAGGTTGAAGAAAATGCAGGAGTTGACGGTATTCTCGTACAGTCTTTTTCGCCAGCCTCAGATTGTCTCCGTCCGCTTTATGTACGACAACACCATCTGCGAACTCCATAATCCCTTTTTTCATCCCTTGCAATTCATCTCCCGCCCCCGTAAGCACGAGCAACATGAAATAATCGACCATTCCGCGAACGACCGTTTCACTCTGGCCAACACCAACTGTTTCAATCAAGATAACCTCATAGCCGGCCGCTTCACAAAGGAGCATCGTTTCACGCGACTTTTTGTGTACGCCGCCCAGTGTCCCAGCTGTTGGAGAAGGCCGAATGAAAGCATTTGGATGCCTAGCGAGTTCTTCCATACGTGTTTTATCACCCAAAATACTGCCTCCTGTTACAGTGGAACTTGGATCGATCGCAAGTACCGCAACCTTATACCCCTGATTCGCAAGCATCAGTCCGAATGCTTCGATAAATGTACTTTTCCCTGCACCCGGAACTCCTGTGATTCCAATTCTTATGCTGTTACCCGTTTTCGGTAGCAGGTCTAGTAGAAGTTGCTGACCCGCCACTTTATCATCCCAAATTATACTTTCAAGAAGTGTAATTCCTTTTGCTAAATGAAGCCGAGAACCATTGGATATCTTTTCCGATAACTCTTCAATCGGAATGATGCGCTCTTTCTTGACAAATCGTTTGCGCGGCGTTGCTGCCATGCCGTCATGTGAGGATGTAATTCCGTCCATCACATTTAGAGCGCTGTCATCAAGTAAACGGTTTTTGTCTTTCAATCTGCCACTTCCTCGTAGCCAAGCCTGCGATAGATTTCTTCAATTACTTTCTGCGCAGCAACTGGAATGACTGTGCCCGGACCGAAAATTGCGGCTGCGCCATTTTCACGTAAGAATGCATAATCTTGTGCGGGAATAACGCCACCGACAACAATCAGAATATCCTCCCGTCCAATTTTGGCAAGTTCCTCCCGAAGTGTGGGTACAAGTGTTTTATGCCCGGCAGCAAGCGAGCTCACCCCAATAACGTGCACATCATTTTCAGCGGCTTGTAATGCAGTCTCTTCTGGTGTTTGGAAAAGAGGTCCAATGTCAACATCAAAACCAAGGTCCGCGAAGGAGGAAGCGATTACTTTCGCACCTCGGTCATGACCGTCTTGTCCCATTTTCGCAATAAGGATACGCGGACGACGACCTTCGTTTTCCAGAAAATCCTCAGCCATCATTTTCACTTCTTCGATTTCCTCAGTATTCGAGAAGTTCGAACTGTATACACCACTCACGGAACGAATCACCGCCTTATGTCTGCCCGATACTATTTCAATCGCGTCTGAAATTTCACCGATAGTCGCACGGGCACGTGCCGCTTTAACCGCACATTCAAGAAGATTGCCGTTACCGCTACGTGCGATTTCTGTCAACTCATTGAGATAATTAATGACTTCTTCATCATCGCGAGCTTCTTTCATCAAGTTAATACGGTCAATTTGCTTTTGGCGAACGAGCGTATTATCAATGTCCAAAATATCGATAGGATCTTCTGTCTCCAGACGGTACTTATTCACCCCGATAATTGACTCTGCACGTGAATCGATTTGCGCCTGACGTTTTGCTGCTGCTTCTTCGATTTTCATCTTGGGAAGACCAGTTTCAATCGCTTTCGCCATACCGCCGAGCTCCTCGATTTCTTCAATTAGTTCCCATGCTTTGTCCATCAACTCGTCAGTCAGTTTTTCAACATAATATGAGCCGCCCCATGGATCGATTACTTTCGTCATCATCGTCTCTTCTTGCAGGAACAATTGCGTATTTCGCGCAATACGGGCAGAGAAGTCCGTCGGCAAAGCAATCGCTTCGTCTAACGCATTTGTATGAAGTGATTGGGTATGCCCCATCGCCGCAGCATTCGCCTCAATCAATGTGCGAGTTATATTATTGAAAGGATCCTGTTCAGTCAAGCTCCAGCCAGACGTCTGAGAGTGCGTGCGTAGAGCAAGCGATTTCGGGTTTTCCGGTTCAAACGTTTGCATCATTTGTGCCCACATTTTACGTGCTGCCCGCATTTTTGCAACTTCCATGTAATAATTCATGCCGACTGCCCAAAAAAACGACAACCTCGGTGCGAATGAATCAATATCAATGCCCGCTTTCAAACCTGTACGAACATATTCAAGCCCATCCGCAAGCGTATAGGCAAGCTCGATATCGGCCGTTGCTCCAGCTTCCTGCATATGATAGCCCGAAATTGAAATCGAGTTGAATTTCGGCATATTGTTAGATGTATATTCAAAAATATCTGCAATGATTTTCATTGACATATCAGGAGGGAAAATATATGTATTCCTTACCATATATTCTTTCAAAATGTCATTTTGGATTGTACCAGCAAGTTTGTCAGCCGACACACCTTGTTCTTCAGCTGCTACGATGTAAAATGCCATAATTGGCAGCACTGCGCCATTCATCGTCATCGATACGGACATCTGATCCAACGGAATGCCGTCAAATAAGATTTTCATATCCTCTACCGAATCAATAGCAACTCCTGCTTTTCCTACATCTCCCGTAACGCGCGAGTGATCGGAGTCGTAGCCGCGGTGAGTCGCAAGGTCGAACGCTACAGATAACCCTTTCTGACCCATTGCCAGATTTCGGCGATAAAATGCGTTGCTTTCCTCAGCAGTCGAAAATCCGGCGTATTGGCGAACTGTCCATGGTCTTGAAACGAACATTGTCGGGTAGGGACCTCTGGTATTTGGCGCGATACCAGGTAAATCAGTTAAATGGTTAAGGTTTTCGGTATCTTTATCTGTATAGAGCGTTTTGACATCGATTCCTTCGTTTGTTCTGAAAACCTTTCCTGCCCGAGCTGTTATTTCAGTCGAATTACTGGAAGTATGCTGCAAATCTACTTTGTTGAAATCAGGCTTGTTCATTAATCACGCCTCCTTTCAATTTGTCGTTGATGGCTATCAGTTTTTCCACTTTATCTTGACCTGCGAAAACAAAACCATTTAAACCTGCGTTCATCCACTTCTCGGAAAGAGCAGCGTCATACTTCCCTGCCGCATCTAACACAAGATGTTGTGGACTTCCGGCCAGTAATTGGTCCATTACAGTTTCAGTTAGAATAGATGTTGCACAGACGACTGCATAGGCTGGTTTTTCATGCTTAAGCCATTCAATTGCTTGTTGTGCATTATCAAATGCAGGACTCCACTTAGTGCGCATTCCACCTGTTGCTAAAAATCCGCTGACAAAATCCGCACGCGGTTTGAAATCTTTCAAGTTACCAAACGTCAACAATGCAATGTTTGTTTCATCCTCTTTTTGCTCGGCAGCTAGCTTCTCGAAAGGCTCTGCAAGACGTCCTTCAAGTTGGATTCCCTCCCAATCAGTGAAGTCTGTATCAGTTAATTCAGCGTAAACATTCGTCCCAATCAACGACTTTTTCCCGTTTGCAACTTCAGCTCTACGCTCTTCAAGTAACATTTCAAGTCGTCCACTAGTGATAAATGCATCATAACCGCCTGCAGACTCCATTTCCAAAAAGAGCGCCCAAGATTTATCAACAAGTTCAGAAGTCAACGTTTCAATAAAATAGGATCCACCTGATGGATCGATCACTTTATCGACATGCGTTTCTTCTTTTATAACCAGTTGTATATTACGTGCCAAGCGAACAGAACTGCTCGTCGGTCCAGTAATTATATTATGTGGATGAACTGTGATGACGTCTGCACCGCCAAGTACAGCAGCAAACGCTTCATTCCCAGCACGCAATACGTTCACATACGGATCTAGTTTTGAATAGGAACGTAAGGATGTTGTAGCGATAACCGGGACATACGGTGCTTCCTGGACGTTATAAGCGGAACAAATTGCTTTCCAAAGAATACGGAATGCACGAAATTTTGCAATTTCCATGAAGAAATGAGTGTCAACTGCAAAGCGGACAAAGAAGTCCTCAGCAAAAGAACTAAAGTTATCCACTTTTGAAGCCTGTTCCGCAATATATGATAGTACTAATGCAAGTTCAGTTATTGTATCAGCACCTTTGTGATGTACCGCCCACATATCTGCTCCACTGGTCAAAACATTTGTAAAACCTACTGGAGTGCTCCAGTTCTTTACCGCAATCGCCCCTTTAACTGATGAACGATCCGTTTTCGGTACAAGTGAAAAGACCTTCAAAAATATGTCATTCTGATTGGTATTTGTGATGAAAACTGGATATTCCACCATGAGTTTTGCAATTTCGATAAGAGAAGAGTCATCCCATTGTAGTGGACTTGCACCATCATAAACAATCGCTTCATTACCTCGTTTAATAGACTCTTTCAGATCAGCAACGAACTGTTTGCCATCCTTCGCATATTGCTGCTGCGCAACTACCCAGCCTGTATCTATTTTAGGAGCACGATTTGAGCGTGTATGTTCCGAAAGGTTTTCTAGTGTATAAAGTGGCTGCAGGTCGATACCTTCAATTGTTTTTGTAATAAGTGATTCAAAAGGCTTGCCTTTCATTGATTGAATAGAGACATTTTTCCATTGTTCAAATCCAATTTCTTTAAATGTTGTTTTTTTCATGGTATGTATTGTCATATTGGACGCTTGCGCTTCCCCCCTTTGAATTGCTACTATTCCCTAGTTTAACCTATAATGCCCATTGTTGAAAGTTAAAATAAACCCCGGCTCCGTGATTTATACGGTCCGGGGTTTATAGATTTGATCAATAAACAGATGTATTTTTAGCAGTTACATTTTCGAGAATCTCTTTTACACGTGCAAGGAATCGGCCACAAACAAGACCATCCAGAACACGGTGATCGAGTGATAGACATAAGTTAACCATATCACGTACACCAATCATGCCACCATCCATGACTACTGGACGTTTAACGATTGATTCGACTTGTAGGATGGCTGCTTGCGGGTGGTTGATGATTCCCATTGACTGAACAGAACCGAATGAACCGGTATTGTTAACTGTGAATGTTCCACCTTGCATTTCAGATGATTTCAATTTACCTGAACGTACTTTTCCCGCAAGTTCTTGAATATCACGCCCAATGCCTTTGATTGATTTCTCATCCGCGTTGTTGATGACGGGCACATAAAGAGAATCTTCTGTCGCCACTGCGATGGAAATATTGATATCTTTTTTCTGAATGATTTTGTCGCCTGCCCACATTGAATTCATCATCGGGAATTCTTTCAATGCTTGTGATACTGCTTTGACGAAGAATGCGAAATATGTCAAGTTGAAGCCTTCTTTTTTCTTGAAATCATTTTTCAATGAATCTCGGTATTGGACGAGGCTCGTCACATCGACCTCAATCATCATCCAAGCGTGTGGTGCTTCGTGTTTCGAACGCAACATATTGTTTGCAATCGCACGGCGTACGCCTGTAACAGGGATTTCGATGTCTCCTACTGCAACAGGAACATTGACTGGCTCAGCAGCTATTGGTGGAGTTGTCGTCTGTGTAGCGGGTGAAGAAGCAATTTCTTCCACAACAGGTGCTGCAGAAACTGCCGGTGCTGTCGGGATAGTGCCACTTTCGATAATTGCGAGCAAGTCTTTACGCGTGATGCGGCCGTCTTTTCCTGAACCTTCCACAAGTGACAAGTCGATACCATTATCTTGAGAAAGACGGAGTACTGCTGGAGAATAACGTCCTGCTGCTGCCCCTTTTTCCCGATTCAAAGATGAAGTTGGTTTTTGGGAACCCACTGCTGGCATTTCGTTCGCAGGTTCCGCTTTAGCTGGAACAGCCTCTATTGCAACTTCGGCAGTTTTCCCGCCTTCCGTTTCAATTGTACAAACGAGGGCTCCAACCGCAAGCGTTTCTCCTTCTTGTGCGATTAATTCTTTAATGACACCAGTGAATGAAGAAGGTACTTCTGCTGTTACTTTGTCTGTATTTACTTCTGCGAGTGAATCGTATTTGTTTACTGTATCACCCGGTTTTACCAACCATTTCTCGATTGTGCCTTCTGTCACACTTTCACCGAGTTGTGGCATTAGTATATTTTCAATAGGCAATTGAGTTACCTCCTTCCCAATTAAAATTCAGCAAGCTCACGCGCCGCCTTTTCTACTTTGTCTGGATTGACCATGAAGAATTTCTCCATTGTCGGTGCATAAGGCATTGCCGGAATATCAGGTCCAGCAAGTCGTTTAATCGGCGCATCAAGCTCAAACAGGCAGTTTTCAGCAATGATAGCTGCAACTTCTCCCATAATGCTTCCCTCTTTGTTGTCTTCTGTAACTAAAAGGACTTTACCTGTTTTTGAAGCTGCTTCAATAATTCCTTCTTGGTCGAGCGGATAAACTGTACGAAGATCAAGAATATGTGTCGAAATCCCATCTTCCGCCAGACGTTCCGCTGCTTGTAAAGCAAAGTGAACACATAATCCGTAGGTGATGATAGTGATATCATCACCCTCACGTTTTACATCTGCTTTTCCAATTGGCAATACATAATCATCTGTTGGTACTTCGCCTTTAATCAAACGATAAGCACGTTTATGTTCAAAAAACAATACCGGATCTTCATCGCGGATGGCTGCTTTCAAAAGCCCTTTTGCATCATATGGCGTTGAAGGTATAACAATTTTCAATCCAGGTGTACTTGCGAACATCGACTCAACGGATTGCGAGTGATAAAGCGCTCCGTGGATTCCTCCTCCAAACGGTGCACGAATAACGATCGGACATGACCAGTCGTTGTTTGAACGGTAACGAATTTTTGCCGCTTCCGAAACAATCTGGTTAACTGCAGGCATGATGAAATCAGCAAATTGCATTTCTGCTATTGGGCGTAAGCCGTACATTGCTGCACCGATTCCGACACCTGCAATCGCAGATTCCGCAAGCGGTGTATCAAGCGCACGGTACTCTCCGAATTGATCGTACAGACCAGCCGTCGCTTTAAAGACGCCGCCTTTACGCCCAACATCTTCACCGAGAACGAAAACGCGGTCATCACGTTCCATTTCTTCTTTCATTGCAAGTGTAATTGCATCGATATAAGACATAACAGCCATTATTCGTTCCCCCCGACTTCAGCATACACATGGAGTAGCGCAGATTCAGGTTCAGCGTACGCAGCGTTTTCCGCATAATCGGTCGCTTCGTTCACTTCTTTCATAATGCGTTCTTCCATTTCCTTTTCAAGTACATCAGTAAGTATGCCAGCTTCTTTCAAATAAACTGCAAACATTGGAATCGGATCTAGTTTCTTTTCTTTTGCGAGCTCTTCAGCATCACGGTATTGGCGTTGATCATCATCTGAAGAGTGAGCAGTTAAACGATAACAGATTGTCTCCACAAGACTTGGACCTTCTCCCCGACGTGCACGATCTGCTGCTTCTTTAACAACTTTGTACACTTCAAGCGGATCGGTTCCGTCAACCGTAATACCAGGCATTCCGTAACCGATTGCACGATCAGAAACATTTTCACAAGCAAGCTGTTTTTCAACTGGAACTGAAATTGCATATTTATTGTTTTCAACCATGATCACTGTTGGAAGTTTATGAACACCTGCAAAGTTCATACCTTCATGGAAATCTCCTTGATTGGATGAACCTTCTCCAAGTGTAACAAACGTGATGAAATCTTCTTTTTTCATCTTCGCAGCTAGTGCCACGCCGACTGCATGCGGCAATTGTGTCGTAACAGGAGATGACCCTGTCAATATACGATTTTTGCGCTGACCGAAGTGACCAGGCATTTGACGGCCACCAGAATTTGGGTCTTCCGCTTTTGCGAATGCAGACAGCATTAAATCTTTCGGAGTCATTCCAAAATGTAAGACAACTCCCATATCACGGTAGTATGGTGCAATCCAATCTATTTCATTATTAAGTGCGAAAGCTGCCCCTACTTGTGCTGCTTCCTGTCCTTGACACGAAATAACGAATGGGATTTTCCCTGCACGATTGAGGAGCCACATACGTTCATCAATTCGACGGGCCATTAGCATCGTTTCAAAAATTTGCATTACTTCATCATTCGATAAACCAAGTTCTTCATGACGCGATTTTACCATTTCTAAAATCCCCCTTTTACATATGGATTGCTTTGCCGTCAACAGCTAAAGCTGCTTCGCCCATTACTTCAGAAAGTGATGGGTGCGGATGAATTGTACTTGCCACTTCCCATGGGGTCGCATCAAGGACCATTGCAAGTCCAGCTTCAGATATTAAATCGGTAACGTGTGCTCCAATCATATGGACACCTAGGATATCGTCCGTCTTTTTATCTGCAATAATTTTAACGAAGCCATCAGAATTACCATTAACAAGCGCTTTTCCGATTGCCATGAATGGGAACTTCCCAACTTTAACATCGAAGCCTTGTTCTTTCGCCTGTTTTTCCGTTATGCCGACGCTTGATGCTTCAGGACTCGAGTAAATACAGCGCGATATTTTTGTATAATTAATCGCTTCGTTTTTCAAACCTGCGATATGTTCGACAGCCGCTATCCCTTCATGAGAAGCGACATGTGCTAACTGAAGTCCACCGATAACGTCCCCGATGGCATATATATGATGTTCTTTCGTCTGGAATGTCGGTCTAGTCTTAATAAAACCATTTACAATTTCAATTTCCGTATTATCAAGACCTATTCCTTCGACATTCGCTTGGCGTCCCACAGAAACAAGCATTTTTTCAGCTGTGAATGAAGTTGTTTCTCCCTTCATCTCTGCTGAAATCGTAACTGACTCTTTTGCTTTAACGAGTGTTTCAGGGAGCACTTTGGCACTTGTTGCAAATGTAATTCCTTTTTTCGTCAATAACTTTTTCATTTCTTTCGAGATATCATCGTCTTCAGTCGGAATAATTCTGTCTGCGTATTCGAGGACAGTGACTTGAACACCGAAATCATTTAGCATAGAAGCCCATTCGATACCGATAACTCCGCCACCGATAATGATGATTGATTTCGGAAGTGCCTCCATAGCAAGTGCACCATCCGAAGACATAATTTGAGTTTCATCCATTTCTAAACCTTGTAAGGTACGTGGTCTCGAACCCGTTGCAATGATTAAGTTTTTTAGAATTAGCATTTCATTTTCGTCACCATTGTTCATTTCGACCGAAATCGTACCCGGCATTGGTGAGAAGATTGATGGACCAAGCATTCTACCAAGTCCGTCAAATACATCAATTTTCCCTTTCTTCATCAATGCCGTCACACCGCCATGTAACTGTTTGACGATATCATCCTTCCGTGCTTGGACGCGACCGAAATCGAGTGATACGTCTGTTACATTAACGCCGAAATCAGCCGTGTGGTTTTTAGCTGTATTGAAAACTTCTGCACTTTTTAATAATGCTTTACTTGGAATGCAACCTTTGTGCAGACATGTACCGCCGAGTTTTCCTTTTTCAACAAGTGCTGTTTTGAGCCCTAGTTGAGCGGCGCGAATAGCGGCGACGTAGCCACCTGTTCCGCCTCCCAATATAACTACATCATATTCTCTAGCCATTGTAGATGGCCTCCCTCTCAACGCCCCGTCAAGACGGGTAAATTTTAGCTGTCTCTTCACCGGTTAATACACGTAATGCGCCCTCAGCAAGTGCTTGTAGTTCATCTTCCCCGGCGTAAATAACTATATCTGAAATCCAGTCGATTCTCTTAGTAATATCCTTAACAAATCCTTTGCCATAAGCAAGTCCGCCCGTAAGGATGATTGCATCGACTTTGCCATGAAGGACGGTAGCAGCACTTCCAATTTCCTTAGCGACTTGATATGCCATCGCTCCGTAAACTAGTTTTGCTTTTTCATCGCCGTCTTCGATTTGTTTTTCCACACGAACAGCATCATTCGTCCCGAGATAGCCAACGAGACCACCTTGCCCTACAATTTTCTTCATCATTTCATGGCGGAAATACTCCCCCGAATAACATAATTCGACGAGATCACCCGCAGGAACTGTTCCCGCTCGTTCTGGGCTGAATGGTCCATCTCCATGCAATCCATTGTTCACATCAACCACTTTGCCGAACTCGTGCACACCGACTGTAATGCCACCGCCCATATGTGCAACGATTAAGCGGAGAGAACCGTACTCTTTACCGACCTGTTTTGCATAGCGCCTTGCAACCGCCTTTTGGTTTAACGCATGGAATATGGATTTTCGATTTATTTTTGAAAATCCAGAAATTCGCGCAATCGGTTCAAGTTCATCAACAACAACGGGGTCAACTATAAATGCAGGAATGTTTAGCCCGGATGCGATTTCACTAGCGATGATGCCACCAAGATTCGATGCATGCTGCCCGGAAAATCCTTTTTTCAAATCAACTAGCATTGCTTTATTAACTGAATAAGTGCCACCTTCGATCGGGCGTAAAAGACCGCCACGACCGCAAATGGCAGATAGTTTTGAAATGCTAATTCCTTCTTTTCGTAAAGATTCAAGTATGGCTTCTTTTCGAAAATCATATTGAGCAATGATGGAAGGATACTGTGCAATTTCTTCAGGAGAATGACTTATCGAACTCTCCATCAGCTGTATTCCGCCTTCAAAGACGCCTATTTTAGTTGATGTAGATCCTGGATTAATAACCAGTATTCGGTGTAAGTTCTCAATCACAAGTTGTCCTCCTTCCATATCGGCTCTTTTAATTATATTTCTGAAACTATTCAAAAACGAAGAATCCAGTTAGGATTACCGTTTTGATAGGACGTTTTTTTCATTTTGCAAGAAAGTACTTCTTGTATTGGCAACACGCGCAATACGCTCTTCCGCCATGCGGTCAGCAGCAACATACGTTGGAATATTATCGCGTTTTGAGATAGCGAAAATTTTCCCGATTACGTCGTAGATTCCTTCGACACGTTTTAGTGCACGTTCACGGTTATAACCATCAAGCTCATCTGCAACGTTGATAACACCGCCGGAATTGATAACGTAGTCAGGTGCATAAACAATACCCAATTCGTGAATTAAGTCGCCATGACGCGGTTCTTTTAATTGATTGTTTGCAGATCCTGCAATAACTTTTACTTTCAATTGTGGAATCGTCTCATCATTAATGATTGCACCCAGTGCACACGGTGCGAATATGTCTGCTTCTTGAGAGTAGATTTCATTGATGCCAACTGCAGTTGCACCAAATGCATCAACTGCACGTTGAACGGCTTCTTCGTTGATATCCGTGATAATCAGTTTTGCGCCTTCTTCATGCAAGTACTCACAAAGTGCATATGCAACGTTACCTACACCTTGTACTGCTACTGTTTTACCAGCTAGTGAGTCGCTTCCAAATGCTTCTTTTGCTGCCGCTTTCATGCCATGGTAAATACCGAAAGCTGTGACAGGTGAAGGATTACCTGATGATCCTGCTCCAGCAGAAGTACCTGTAACATAATCTGTTTCTAGATTGATCAAGTCCATATCCGCTTCAGTAGTTCCCACATCTTCTGCAGTGATATAACGACCGTTCAAACCTTCAATGTATCGACCGAAAGCACGGAACATTTCATCGTTTTTGTCTGTTTTTGGGTTTCCTATGATAACTGTTTTTCCGCCGCCTAGATTCAAGCCCGCAGCTGCATTTTTATAAGTCATACCACGCGCAAGGCGAAGCGCATCTTCAATCGCTTCTTCTTCACTTGCATATGTCCACATCCGTGTTCCACCAAGTGCCGGTCCAAGTGTCGTATCGTGTATAGCGATGATTGCTTTCAGTCCTGAAACTTTATCCTGACAAATAACGAGTTGCTCATAGTCTTGGTTTTCCATATATTTAAAAATTTCCATTGTAAATTCCTCCTAAGGGTATCGTTCAATTTTCATTTTATTTTGCGGAAAGGATTGCCAGTGCAAGTGAATACAATTTACTTTCAGCACTGTCTGCCCTGGATGTTAGGACTATCGGTGCTTTTGCTCCCTGGATTATTGCGCCTACTTTTGCATTTGCGAAATACATTAGCGATTTGTAAAGAATATTTCCTGCTTCGATAGTTGGAACGACGAGAATATCCGCCTTTCCTGCTGTAACGCCCGTAATTCCTTTATGCGCTGCAGCCTTCTCAGAAATTGCGTTATCAAGCGCAAGTGGCCCATCGACAATACAACCCGTGATTTGTCCACGTCTGTTCATAATGACCAGAGATGCTGCGTCCGTCGTCGGTATCATTGCCGGATTAACTGTTTCGATTGCGGCAAGTGGAGCAACAATAGGTTCCTGGACCCCGCATGCATGTGCAGTAGCGACGGCATTCCGGATAATTTGCGCTTTTGCTTCTAAGTCCGGTTCAATATTCATCGCTGCATCCGTAATAAATAGAAGTCGGTCAAAGCCGGGAACTTCAAAAGCTGCGACATGCGACAATATCTTACCTGTTCTAAGCCCGTATTCACTATTCAGTACAGCTTTAAGTATGGCAGACGTTGCCAAATTACCTTTCATCAAAACAGTCGCACTTCCACTTGAAACCGCTTTCACAGCAAGAGTTGCCGCGTGATTGCTGTCCTCAGCATGAATAATACTTACATTCGTATTATCTGACAACTGGGGAAAATTAGTTCGAATCATAGACTTAAGTGTTTTTTCGTCATCGAAAAGTACAAAAGATGCAAGTTCTCTTTCAAGAGCAGTACTTACCGCTTGTAGAACTTCCAAATCTGCCGCTGATGCAACGGCAACGATCGAATCATTCTTCAATTTTGCATTGACGATTAGTGAGTCGAGCGTAATCATGGTCACGCCTCCTTTGACTTAACATAACGCCTGTTAAACAAGGCTGAACTTTTCAAGTTTGTAATAAAGTGATCGAAGAGAAATACCAAGTCTGTTTGCTGTTAACGATTTGTTCCCAACATTTTCTCGGAGCGCTGTCTCAAGAATAGATTTTTCATATTCATCCATTATAGATGCGAGCGTGCTTGATTCTGAGAGTGTCTCTTCCTGCTCTTTATGTCCCCGAGATGACAATGACTTAACTATATCTTCTAATCCAATAATGGACTCTCCAGACTCCATATAAATCATAGCCCGACTTAAAACATTTTCAAGTTCTCGGACGTTCCCCGGCCAATCATAACCCAAAAGCCTTTCCTGTGCATCAACCGTAATCTTTTCGAGATTCATGCCGAATTCTTGGTTTAGCTTTACTAGCAAATGGCCAATGATATAAGGTATATCATTTTTACGGGAACGAAGCGGTGCAATCTGAATTGAAATCCGGTTCAATATATAATAGAGCTCTTCATTGAATTTACCTTCATGCATTGCTTTTTCCAAGTTTTTTGAAGTTGCCGCAATAACACGAACGGATAATCGGATTGGGATTGTCCCACCATATTTATATACCGTCCCATTCTTCAAGTAGTTTAGCAATCGTACTTGAGCCGGAAGTGATAGATCGGCCACCTCAGCCAGGAATAATGTGCCTTGTTCAGACTCTTTAAAAAGTCCATGTGTACTTTCTACATATCCGAAGTCGGAAGTGCCTGATTCCTGTCCAAATAACTCCATCTCTAAACTGACTGGGTCCATGGCTGCACAATTTACCCGGACGAACTTTTTGAAACGCCTTTCGCTAGCACTATGAATGGCATGTGCAAACAACTCTTTCCCTGTACCAATTTCTCCACGGAGAAGGACGGGAACATCCGATTTAGCAGCCAATTTTGCTTGCTCAATCGATATGCTAATATCAATTGATGTGCCATAAATATCTTCAAAGGTATAAGTTGATTCGAGTTTTCTAATGATTGTTCTTGCACGGTCAAGTTCTTTCATCAAATTACGCATTTCGGTTATGTCGTGAATTACACCGACACTCCCTTTTACTTGGTGATCAACAATGATTGGTGCAACATTGACAATTACTTCACGATTATTTTCACCTATACGCATATTGACTCCACGAACCGGTTTCCTCGACTTAAGTACTTTCATATGAATACTTTCACCTTCGTTAATATCCGCATTCGCGGGTTTGCCAATGACCTCATCTCTTGAAAGACCAGTGATTCGCGAATAAGCAGGATTAACGAGAATTCCATACCCTTTATCATCGACAACCGAAATCGCATCGTCGCTAGAATGAATAATCGCTTCAAGCATCGTTTTCATTTTATTCAAATCCGTAATTTCTTCTGCAAGAGCAACGACTTCCGTTATGTCTTTAAAAACAGCAAAAGCGCCAACTTTGTTCCCCGTGGAATCTAATAGAGGGAAACGAGAAGTAACAATTTTTAAACCGTTACCTAGAATCAGTTCCTTATTCAATTCTGCTCTTCCCGAATTAAACACTCTCGGAAGTTCAGACGTCGGGACGACTTCCTTTATTGGTAAGCCAATAGCTTCTTCAATTGGAAAACCAATCATCTTTGAAGCTCTTTTATTGAAAAAGTCAACTTGCCCTTCTCCATCGATGCCGATCATGCCCTCTTCAATCGAATCAAAAATCAATCGTTGCTTATGCATCTCCGTATGAATCCGCTTAATATATGTATCGTTTTCCTCAAGAAGCTTCACAAGAAGATTCGCGACAGAACCAGGTATTAGTACGGTGTGGGCGGGTCTCGCATTTAACAGCTCAGTGAATACAGATTTATCACCGGTTACATCGAAAATGATATGCAAGTCGTCGTTCAGGTGACTTTTCCAATCCACTCCATATGCGATACCTAGTTTTTTTGCACGAATAATTCCTGGTGCTTGTTCATCCGTATCAATGATTGCGTTTACATTCATGAAATCTAAATTTTGGAGAAGGTCCAGTATTATCAATCCGCCTGTCCCCGCCCCGACAATGAGGACGTTTTGCAAGGATATTCATTCTCCTTTTTTAAACCATGCAATCTTTTGCATTTACAACTACATCATACATGAAAGCACGGTTCTTGACAATAAAATATGAGCAGGTAAAATTGTATTTGTTAAGGAGTTGTCTTATATGGCACGTCTAGCAGCATTTATCGTGTTGCTTATCCCCGGACTATTTGCAGCCGGCGGCATTAAGCTTATGCGAGATTCTATATTTGGTGTTTTATTCAATCCGTTTCCGTCCATAATGCTTCAATTCATTGTAGGGTTTTTATTATTCGGAGGAGGTCTGTGGTTTTTTGCAGGTTTCCTATTGCGCCGCGACCGAAGAAAAGGACGAGTGCAAGGACGTTTCAAACAAGAGTAAGAACGGCTGTGGTTTTTGGAGAGTCAACAAAATTAAATGGATTGAGACAGATTCATTTGTCTCAATCCATTTTTTTGCTTTTAAGACGATCTGGATAATCTGTAATCCAGCCATCAATGTACGGAGGCGGATTTAAAACGATGGGTTCTATTCCAGTGATGCCATATACCCTGATTTTCTTCCCGGATAGAATTAGATTGTTTAAATAGGGTTCTTTCAATAATCGTTTATGTAAATGGAATCCATCCGCGTATGTATATTGTTCCAGATTACTCCAATCCACAACATTTTTACGTAAAAGATAAGCCGTTTCTATTTGGGAATTAATTTTTTTCACCATTTCTAATAACTCGTAGTCAAATGACGAGATGTGGACTTCTTCAACATGAGTAACGATATCGAGAATTTGTTTGATAAATTCTGGACGTTCCGAAACCGTTTCTTTCAATTCGACGTTAAGTGCTAAATGATGGCTTTGGCAAAATGACACTACTTCAATTAATGTGGGGATTTTGTGTCCTACAAATAAACGAGTGTATTTTCTCCCCACGCGGATTCGCTTCACTTCTACACCTGTCATAGATGAAATTGATCGACGAATTCCTGCAAGTCTTGATAGTACTAGGTCATGGATAACAAATAGAACGCCGTCTTCAGTCACTTGCACATCCAATTCGATACCATCAGCACCTTGTACGACAGCTAATTCAAATGCTTTCATTGTGTTTTCAAAGCGGGCACCTGAAGCACCTCGATGCGCAAAGATAGATGGCTTAGACATTCAGCACACCATCTTCTATTGTGAAAATACCTTTCGTAGTACCGTGAAGTATGGAAGACTTAGATCCGATTTCAATTATGGTTCCTGAATAGGCTACCTTTGTTACTTCGATTTGTCCGGGAACTGCGAGCTTAATTTTACGTAATTCGAGTTGAATCTCTTTATCAAGGTGTAAAATGCTTTCTTTGTTCGATTTAATCGTCTCTGTCAGTTTCAAGTATGCGTCTGCTCGCGTGCCCTTCAAATCTTTCTGAACCCCTTCTATTAGCGAGACGTTATGTTCAAGTTTAGCGACAACTTCTTGGCGTTCTTTCAACTCTTTTGCCATTTCTTGAATTTTTATATAGATTTCATCTTTATCGATTCCTTTTGAACGAAGAACGGTTTTCCGTTCATGGTTGTTTCCTGCAAAAGCACATTCAATTTTATAAAGCGCTTCGATTACACCTCCAATTATTTTCCCTTTGTTGTTGTCGACAAATACATAATCAGCAGTAACTTCCGTTCCTAGCAGATATAGACCTACATGAATTTCTTTCCCATATAACTTACAGTTATTTGCATGCTTTATAAAGATATTTCCTTTTGCTTCGACAATGGTCATTCCTCCGCCGAACACACCGCCTTTTATGTAAATATCCCCATCACTTGACTGAATTTCCTTCGCATTTGTGATTCCTTCATTTCCTTCTATAGCAATGCTACCCGTCGCGTTAATCGAAAAACCTGCATTGACAGTTCCAAAAACTTTAACTGCACCGTCAAATGTAATCGAACCCGTTTCAGGACCAACATCCCCATTTACGATTAGCTGTTTCCCTACACCAATAACACCGCCAATGCTTTCGAGAGCCCCGCCGTGCGCTGCCCGCAGTACGAATTTACCCATTTCTTGCACTTCAGTCACTGATTTCTTATCATAAGCTAGCTGCTTCTCTTCTCCTTTTTGAGCTGGCAGAGGGTTTCCTAAAATATCACAACCATCGATACCTTCTTGCGCTGGAATTTTTTCGCCAAGCCAATCGTCTATAACAACAGGAGTAACAAAATTCATCTCGAAATAATCGGCAATGCCATCTTCACGAATGACTGGCCTTCTTTCAGGAATTTCTATGTATGTAATGACCGAATCTGCACCTTTTTGTGGCTTCCTTCCAACGGCCGCCGTAATTGGCTCACCCGGTTTAAATGGTTCATTTAGTAATACTTTTTTTCCGTATATGATTCCAGCCTCATCAATCACACTTTCAGCTGCTTTAAGAATAGATAGTTTATTTTCTTCGTATTCTTTCACTGACAAATTTATGTATAGTTGGGCTGTCATCTTATCAGTTGAAAGGGCCACTTCAATTGCAGGCAACCAACTGCCAATAATATATTCTCCTTCAGGATTCGCTAGCGCTTTCCGTAACGTTGTAAACGAATTAAGTTTTAGCTGTGGATGGTCACGCGTTATTTCATCGAATGATTTAAGTGGAAAACCATTCTTCTTTGTACGCAATATTACTTTTTCCTCTACTACCGAAAGATCAAAGTAATCATTTTGAATCAACATAGAAGTTTCATCCTTTCTCTATTTATCATTATAAAGAATTATTACTCGATTTGTTGGAATAGTTCGTCTTAAACGACAAAGAATACCCGCCCTGGAACATTGATTCCGATGAGCAGGTATAACTATTGGTCAATTTTATTACTTACTCAGCTCGCCATATGTTCAAGTCGAATCTTAACGGCAATCATTGCGATGAACTCTGAATTAGTGGGTTTACTTTTCAAGTGGTGCACAGTATAAGTGCTAGTATGAAGGGGTAAGCTATATAGTTTGTCGGATTAGGAGATCACATTCTTTATTGAATTTCATCCATTATATTTACTGATAATCTTACCCTATATAATAGAAGGAGTCAATTAGGATATGTATGTATAAAAGCCCCTTCACTAGCTCTGTATAAGAGACTGTAAAGGGGCTATTGTTAATCCTGCTTAATGTCTATCATTTTGATGGTATTTTTAGTGATGCCTTGTTCACCAAATTGAATCATCAAGCATGCCTTATCGGTTGTCTGTGTTCTTCACAGTTTACTGAATGCCAAGGCGTTGTCCTCTCTAAATTGTTCGCCCCTTCCCATTCTCCTCGAGTTCAAATGGTATTGTGGCTTCTGCTGACTTCTGATTGTCCAGCTATGCATCACTGAATAGGTTACCAAGTGTACTTGGCTTATTAATTGGACAAATATATACATAGCTTAAACGTCGCTGCGACCATATAATGTCATAAGTGGTAACAACATTTATTAAACGAAGACGATTTCATCTTTGGATGAGGTCGTCTTTTTGTGCACCTAAAATGGGCGTAGAATATAGGGGAGAATAATATATGTATTTAATGATTTGCATTTTTAATCATCACGATAGAAATATATCGAAGTGATTTTTTCAATATGCCTGTCTAATTCGTCTTTCTCTCCACCACCTTCGTGTTTGTTTTAACATCTAATTTGAATTTTTGAAAATCAAAATAACCGACAATGGGTGGTATTTGATTGCTGAACGGGATTTATATAAGAAAAGCTGCCCTGTAAAGGCATTAGTTGAATAAGGAATATGTAGTACAACCCCAGTGCTTAGAACTTGTTTTTTTCTTACCTTTCCACCCCATTTTTTGTAGTTCTTTTGCAATCAACATATTGAAAAATCCATGTCCAACCAATACTACTAATCTATGTTCTTGAGCATAATTAACTAACAATTCGGATGCCTTTTTATCCCTGTCTTTTGCGTTACTCAAAGACTCGCACCCTCTTGAATAACCACTAAACCACAAACATCTTAAAATCACTGCCCAAATACTCGAATTTAATTTTAATCTCCATAAATTCGTTAATGGAATAGGTAACTCAATTTCACGAAATAGAGGGTCTGAAATGGCTTTTAAGTTTGAATTCAACAAATTTGCCGAGTCGACAGACCTTTTAAAATCACTTGCTATAACAATATTTGCTGTTGCTATATTTTTTAGCGTTACTGTTGGATAAGCGTCCTCTTCAAAAACACCGCTATAGTCATACTTTTTAACCCAATCCCCAAATTCTTTACATGATATTCTATTAGTTTTAGTACACGTGGATTTACCATGTCTAATCAATGAAATCTCCATTGTTAGTCTCCTTTAATATATGATGAGTTAGTTTTTCTATATTAAATATTAGAATTACTTGTTCAACTAACCTGCTCCGTTAGTTGAACAAGAACAGGTAACTCTCAATAATTTGTTTATACTTTCGTAGTTTTCCGGTTTCCACTCCTACAACGCCAAAGTCCAGTTACTTAATTCTGTTATTCGACCCGATAACAAATGGAATTACTGAACCTCCTGCCTTCGAAACCTGTTGAAGTTTCTTCTTATTGCGTACTATTTTTTAAAGAATTACAAAAAAATACAGATGCTCTCATTAATCCCACCTATAAATTAGTCCCTATTGGACAATATATGTTACGGGACAGTGCTGCTAAAACAATAGCACATTCCTATAAGAAGGGAATGAAAGAGATGGCTGATATCAACGAACGCAAACGTGACGATAATGATGCTGGCAAGGCAGTAGGAACCGGTGTAGGTGCTTTTCCTGGAGATACCATGGCTACTGCTCTTGATCCATTTGGTGCTGCTGCGGGTGCTGTTGCTAGTGGAGAGCCGGAAAACAAGGCGGGGGAAGGTACAGTTGATGACGGCAATCATGGCTCCAAAAAAAAAGAGAAGAATTAAGTAAAATCATCCTTTAACCGATGAGTTATGAAATGCAGTGGACTTCCTAAATGGGAGTCCAAAGCTTCTAATTTTTCTTAGATAATAATATTGCCATCTTTTTCTGTCATAGTTAAATCACGAGGTTGGACAAGCGGTGGTAAATTAAGGTTGCCGCAAATTGTTGAGATTAAATGAAAAATGTGACCTTCCATTTAAGGATACGTCGCCTTTTTGATGTTCTATTGCAGCAAGGTAAAAGACGATAGACAATCTCCTCTTGTTGAACTAATGAACCCCGGCTAAAATGATGTAAGCCCGAATTATAAATAATAAGCGCACCTTTTTTATCGAATACATCATTTAAATTCCGCTTAGATCCGTAAAAAGTTTCTTCAGGTATTCGTAAAAATCCAAACCGTTACTTTTGGCGGTTACTGCAAAACTCATACAGATGGCGTTTGCTTTTCTCCAACGAAAGGTGCTAGGGAGAGCGCAATTATCTACAGTATCGTGGAGACAGCGAAAGAGTATTACTATCTCCCCCAGCTTTTCAAGACGCTTTCCAATGTGTAACAGACGTATATTGGACAAATTGATGCATTGGTCAACAACATTAGTAGACCATAAATTTAATTAATGATAAGTCTCGTTAAATAGAAAAAAACTCGATTACAAAAGATATAGTTTAATAATAATATAAGAATATTAAGGAGAGAATCAATTGAAAAACAATGAATTAAAAGAAACACCACATATTAAGCCAAATGGAGTAGAAATAGCTGAAACTATACTTTTGCCAGGAGATCCATTTCGTGCAAAGTTTATAGCTGAAAACTTTTTAGAAAAACCAGTTCTTTTTAATGAAGTTCGAGGTATGCTGGGGTACACAGGCGAATATAAAGGAAAGAAAGTTTCTGTTATGGGTACCGGTATGGGGTCACCAAGTATGGCAATATATTCATGGGAATTAATTAATATTTTTGGAGTTAAAAATTTAATTCGTATAGGTTCATGTGGGGCTATGCAAAATGATATTAAGTTATATGATATTATACTTGCTATGGGAGCAGCAACAAATTCAAATTATGCACATCAATGGAATCTTCCAGGTCAATTTCCAATTACAGCATCTTATGAATTATTAGAAAAAGCTAAGAAAATAGCTGATGAAAAGAATTATAAGGTTCATGTAGGGAATGTACTATCTAGTGATGTTTTCTATAATGCTGATGAAACTGCAACAGAAAAGTGGGCTAAGATGGGAATATTAGCGGAAGAAATGGAAACGACAAGTTTATATTTAAATGCTGCTAGTGCTGGAGCTAAAGCATTAACAATTTTAACAGTAAGTGACCATATGATTACACATGAACAAATAACACAAGAGGAAAGACAAACTTCATTTACAAAGATGATGGAAATAGCTTTAGATTTAGTATAAGTAATGGGAGTCATAAATACCTCTTTTCTTGGATGAATGTAAATGTGTCACAGAGTAGATACACAGCCTAAACATCACCGAGGAGCATCAATCCGAATTAAAATAGTCATGAAGTATATTAACTCTGATAACCCGTACAAATCCTTCATTACCTGGTCAGATATGCTAATTTACGTCGGGGATTTTATCTTAAACGGTTGTAGGAAAGAAATATGAATGTGGACGAAACAACAGGAAGAATCGTCCTCTGCTCCCCCACTTAAGCTTATTTTGACGGAGACAACGGAACGATGTATGGTATCAATCCAAAGACGCCGCTACATGCGCGTTTAAATGGTGAATACTACGCGGTAACTGGTGCGGATGTATTTTCTTCCCCGCCATCGTTTGCGTGGGTAGATGCGGTGTTGTCGTTGAGTGAATGGAGAAAGTTTAATAGAGGGTAAAATAAAAAAACGACCTTTCCTGTTGTGACCCCCTAAAGTTAGAGTTTTATATTATGCAGCTAATT
>NZ_JBYHFQ010000032.1:0-45642 GCF_057669665.1 Sporosarcina sp. Y1004
CCGCTCGGAACGGAAATCAACGGGATTGAAGGAAATCGGACTTTTGCAGTGGTCTCGCATAGAGTGTGAGGCATTAACCATGCACAGGCGAATTCAACAAGATTCTTTATTTCAACACATATCATCTAATTAAAAATAGTTGCATCTGCAAAAAAAACTTGTTATAATATCTGAGGTAACTTAAATAATATCTGCGTGCATATGCGGTTGACGAACACGGGCCGCGTAAGGCATCAGTCTTATAATACAACTCTGTTCCAGATGGTTCAGGGCGAAAGGAGAGAGATTGATGAAAGCAGCAATTCACCCAGCTTATAAAGTAGCAACTGTTACTTGTTCATGTGGTAACACATTTGAAACAGGTTCTGTAAGAGAAGACATCCGCATTGAAGTTTGTAATGAATGCCACCCATTCTACACTGGACGCCAGAAATTTGCTCAAGCGGACGGACGTGTCGACCGCTTCAACAAAAAATATGGTCTCAAAGAAGAAGGCCGCGAAGAAGAAGGCCAAGAGTAAGATCTGCTCAATACCCGTCAGGTGCACATGCGCCGGGCGGGTATTTCTTTTGAGAAAAACATATAAAAATCCTCTAACACATCCCAACGTTAAAAAAAGACGTCAAGTTGAACTTCTTTTAGGGTATGATAAATAGTCCAAAGACATTTTAGTAAGCACTACATAGATGCAAAACCGGAAGGAGATTCACATGTACGTAACTATGCAAGGTGGTTGGATTGAAGTAATTTGCGGCAGCATGTTCTCAGGGAAATCCGAGGAACTCATAAGGCGCATAAGAAGATCGCAATTCGCCAAACAGAAAATAGCAGTATTCAAACCGGAAATCGATGACCGCTATAGTGAAGAAGCGGTTGTCAGCCATGATGGGACAACCGTCATCGCGAACCCCGTTGCCGACTCAAACCACATCAAAGAGTTCGTCTCAGATGACTACGATGTGATTGCTATCGATGAAGCACAATTTTTCGACGAAGGAATCGTTGACTTGGTAATGGGATTGGCTGATCGAGGATTCCGCGTCATTGTTGCCGGACTCGACCAGGATTTCCGCGGTGAACCATTCGGACCTATGCCGCGTCTAATGGCAGTGGCTGAACACGTGACCAAGCTGCAAGCGGTTTGCACGGTATGTGGTTCGCCTTCCAGTAGAACCCAGCGGCTCATCAACGGCACGCCCGCCGGCTACGACGATCCTGTCATTCTGGTGGGAGCTTCGGAAGCGTACGAGCCAAGATGTCGCCAACACCACGAAGTACCAAATGGTGTTACAGCTGCAGCGATTGTAAAAGGATAATAGCGAGTATGCCCGTCCGGTAGTATCGGGCGGGCTTTTATCTTTATTCAGCATTCATCTCTCACTTCCATAGGTGGGAGATGAATGCGGTTTTATTTTCCTGTTCAGCGGGTGTCCAAACGCCCGCTGAAAAAAGATAAAGCCTCCGGCGGATGTCACAGATTTTGAAAGGAGTCAATCGAGCAAGCACGATTCAAAATCTGGACGCAATTACGCCGAGGCGTAATTGATGTCTTGTGCATTGCCGTAACCTTTAAAAGAAGGGTCTACAATTAGAACTTCATCCAAACCTTCAACGAACCTATAGTTCCAGTGAAATAACTGTATTTAAACCAAGAATTCCCGTACAATGAACGTACAAATCAGTCCTGAAAATGAGGTGTCCATAATGTTTGATAGGCTTCAAGCAGTAGAAGATAGATACGACCAGCTGAATGAAATGCTTAGTGATCCAGAGGTAGTGAGCGACATGACCAAGCTCCGTGAGTATTCGATTGAACAATCCGGTCTACAGGAAAAGGTCGAGACGTATCGCTCGTATAAACATGCAGTTGCAGAACATAAAAGTGCCAAAGAAATGTTGAATGAGCATCTTGACGATGACATGAAAGAACTTGTCAAAATGGAGATTTCCGAGCTGGATGATCAAATTGAGTCTTATGAAGAAAAGTTAAAGCTATTGCTCGTTCCGACAGATCCGAATGACAAGAAAAACGTTATTATGGAAATCCGAGGGGCAGCTGGAGGCGACGAAGCAGCACTTTTTGCGGGTAGCTTATTCCGTATGTACAGCCGCTACGCGGAGATGAATCACTGGAAAGTGGACGTCTTGGATTCTTCCCCGACAGAACTTGGCGGCTTTAAAGAAATTATTTTCCTCATTAATGGCAATGGTGCCTATTCGAAGTTGAAATATGAAAACGGGGCACACCGCGTACAGCGGGTACCGGAAACTGAATCGGGCGGGCGGACTCATACATCGACCGCAACCGTCGCATGTCTTCCAGAAGCGGAAGAAGTCGAAATCGTCATCCATGAAAAAGACATCAGAACCGATACATTCGCATCATCCGGTCCTGGAGGCCAGTCCGTCAATACAACAATGTCCGCGGTTCGACTTACGCATTTACCGACAGGAATTACAGTATCCATTCAAGATGAAAAATCACAAATTAAAAATAAAGAAAAAGCAATGAAAGTATTACGAGCTCGTGTTTCCGATAAATTCACACGCGAAATACAAGATGAGTACGATGAAAAGAGAAAATCTGCAGTGGGTACAGGGGATCGTTCAGAGCGAATCCGCACGTACAACTTCCCGCAAAACCGAGTGACCGATCATCGCATCGGCCTGACGATTCAGAAACTCGATCAGATTATTGAAGGCAAACTGGATGAAGTAATCGACGCATTGATCATGGAAGAACAAGCATTTCGTCTGGAAAGTTTGGATCGCAATGACTGAAAAAATTTATGAAGCTCTCCAGCGGGCTTCTTCTTTATTGGAGGAAACTGGACTCGAACCGCATGCTGCACAACTTCTAATGGAATTTGTTACGCAAAAATCCAGAGCTACTTTATTTGCCGATATACAACAACAACTTACAGTCGACCAGCATTCTGCATTTTGGGATAAAACTGCCGAACTGCTCGAAGGAAAACCTGTTCAATATGTAATTGGTGAAGAAGGTTTTTACGGTTACACATTTAAAGTAAATGAAAATGTTTTAATCCCTCGACCTGAAACGGAAGAACTCGTTTATGGTGCACTCGCTAAAGCGCGTAAAATCTTCAACAGTAAAACAATCAACGTTGCTGATATTGGAACCGGCAGCGGCGCTATTGCAGTTTCATTCAAAAAAGAATGGCCAGAAGCAAGCGTTACAGCAACAGACATCAGTAAAGAAGCACTAACAATTGCTGAGCATAACGCAAATGCGAATGATGCCGCCGTTACTTTCCTGCATGGCGATTTAACTGCGCCGATTGCAGGAGAAAAGTGGGATGTCGTCTTATCGAATCCGCCTTACATTGCACATGAGGAAGCCGCGTCCATGTCTGGCAACGTGCTCAACCACGAGCCGCATAATGCTTTGTTTGCGGATGAAGACGGCCTCTACTTTTACAGAAGACTTGCTGAAAGCTTACCGCCGCTTATGAATACACCTTTTCTCATTGCAGTTGAAATCGGTTATCTGCAAGGACCTGCTGTGCACAATCTATTTAAAGTAGCATTTCCGAAAGCGACAGTGGAGACGGTAAAAGATATCAACGGCAAAGACCGAATCATATTTTGCGAGACTCGTGAATAAATCTCCCTAACTCTGGCAACAATGCAGAGTAGGAGGGGATAGCGATGTTACCAGACTATGAGATTAGGAGAACGAAAACAATAGGTCAAAAAGTGCTCCCTTATATTGAATTCATTATTGTGCTCATTATTATTCAGTCTTTTATAACGGTGTTCGCTGAAGCAGGCGACGATGAACAATCAATTCGATTTAGGTTGTTGGCTGATTCCAATGCACCAGCCGACCAGCAAGTGAAAAGAGATATTCAACAAAAAATTCAGCCGCTTATCGAAGAGGCTGTAAATAAGTCACGAACGAAACAAGAGCTTGGGGATAACTTAGCAGCACTTGAAATCACAATTCTAGACATTGCCAATTCGATGTCAAATGGGGCAAATGTTTCATTGATTCGTAAAAATGCTTTGTTTCCACCTAAACGCTCAGGGCTAATGATTGCTCCACAAGCGGAATATGATGCATACATTTTGACGATTGGCAGTGGACGTGGGGATAATTGGTGGTGTGAGTTATTTCCGAAAATCTGTTTTCCCGATAAACCCGATAAAGCAGTAGAAGTAGAAGTAAAAGAGGAAGAAGAGGAAAAAGTCACTTTCTTTGTTTGGGAGTGGATAAAAAGTATTTTTGCATAAAGTTATCAACTATTTTTGTGGATAAACTCAGGGAAATGTGTATAAGTGGAGGATTAGTGTATGAAAACGATTTTAACTTCAGTGGATAACATTCTGGATAACAAAAAAAACTATGAACAGGCTGTGGATATATTGAAAAATGGCGGTGTCGTTGCGTTCCCGACGGAGACGGTATATGGCTTAGGTGCGATGGCAACTGATGAACAAGCCGTACAGAGAATCTTCGAAGCAAAAGGAAGGCCATCAGACAATCCGCTAATCGTACATATTGGTCAAAAAGAACAAGTTCACACCTATGCATCGGCTATTGCAGGAAATGCAGAAAAACTGATGGATGCTTATTGGCCTGGTCCGCTGACACTTGTGTTTCGTAAAATTCCCGGTGTGATAGCCGCGAATGTAACTCCAGGTGTTGAAACAGTCGCAATCCGTATGCCTGATCATCCCGTTGCACTGGAACTCTTACGTGCGCTCGGAGAACCGTTAGCAGCACCAAGTGCCAATCGAAGCGGAAAACCGAGTCCAACAGAGGCAGCTCACGTTTACAAAGATTTGAACGGTCTCATTCCCCTCATTTTAGATGGTGGTCAAACCGGTGTCGGAGTTGAATCGACAGTACTGGACATGACGACAGTTCCGCCTACAATTCTACGGCCAGGTGGTATTACACAGGAAATGATAGAAAGCATCATTGGTCCAGTAGTATCGGAGAATACAGTCGTCGGTGAACAAGCGCCGCGTTCACCCGGCATGAAGTATTTGCACTATGCACCTGAAGCACCTCTGTACATTATCAACAACGAAGCTGAAGACATTAGTAAAGCAGTCGATACCCTTCAGGCTGAAGGCAAGAAAGTCGCGTTTATCGGGCATGATGATCTAGGTGCCTTGGGTGCGGATTGGTTTTTTTCAGTCGGTCCCGCGCAGGATAATGAAGCAATGGCGACAAATTTGTACGCAGCACTCCGTAAATGTGATTTGACCGATGCGGATATTATTCTTGCTGTCGAGACGGACATGTCTGGAGTAGGTGCTGCTGTTATGAATCGGTTAATGAAAGCCGCCGAAGGTAAAAGATATATCAACTGAATGCTTACGAATGACCTCCCTTAAATCCGCATAAGATTGACTGATGCTGATTTAGGGGAGGTTTTACTTTGGAAGAAGTTTTCGCGGCTGGAATAACAACCTTGGACGTTATTGTAATCTATTCTTTCCTACAAATTAAAAAAGGGAAATTTGTTTTAGCGCTATGGACATCATTTCTTAATATGGTATTTCCTTTTCTAGGGTTTATAACGGGAGAACTGTCAGCGCATATATTTACAGTCTGGAGCAGCATTTTATCAGGCGTTATGCTCAGTTTGATCGGCATACATATGCTGTTGCAAGCGGATGAAAAAAAATCCTCTTCTCAACAAATTCCGCCATTGTTTATCGCATTTGCAGTGAGTGTAGATGCCTTTTCAGTCAGTGTTTCATTTGGTATGCTTCAGATGGATAAAACACTGTTCATACTTGCATCTGGTTTTTTCACGTTTGTCTTTTCATATGCAGCTCTGCGGATAAAGGGGCATATGGGTCTAAAAAATGGAAAAGTACTGAGACGAATAGCAGGTTTGGCTTTACTAGTTTTAGGGATAATATCATGTTTTCGTTGAAATTCACAGTTTCTTTATTCACAAGAATCAGCTAATCTAAAGAGAGAAGGTAATAGAAGTGAATGTTTATTTTATATGTACAGGAAATACATGCAGAAGCCCAATGGCGGAAGCGATTCTTCGATCAAAAGCAATTAACAATGTGTCTGTTCGCTCGGCTGGCGTTTATGCACGCGATGGCTGGCCGATTTCATTGAATGCGAAAACGCTCATTGAATCAGCGGACATGCCTTATACACCAGTCTCGGAGGAAGTAACAGAAGAAAATCTGGAATGGGCAGATATTGTTTTGACGATGACGCAATCGCACAAGGAGAACCTATTAAATTCTTATCCGGAAATAGGCGATAAGGTATTTACAATAAAAGGATATGCGAAATCGGCATTGACGGGGGACGTTCAAGATCCATTTGGAGGCGATCTTGAAACCTACCGACAGGCATTCAATGAGTTGTCGAAAATCATCGATGTGCTCGAACACAAACTGACGGGGGAATAGGGTATGGCTGAAAAAGGAAAAAAGCAATTCGGCTTACGGAGGAACTATATGATGTAATAAGCCGCTTCGATTGTACAAAATAATACCGGAACTTTCATGTGCATTTGGCGGAATGCTATATCAACTAAAAAATACAGCCCATTTTCATGAGGGGTGTGTTTTTTTGTGGAAATCTGATAGAATAAGTTGTGAGTATATTATGAAAAGGGGGATCCTGTGAAAATTGCGATTTCTTCAGACCATGGCGGAAACAATCTTCGACATGAAATTATTAAATTAATGTCAGAGTTATCATTAGAGTTTGTAGATTTTGGTCCCAAATCAGATGAATCCGTGGACTACCCCGATTTTGCAGCACCAGTCGCAAATGGAGTAGCATCGGGAGAATTTGACCGTGGTATTCTTATTTGCGGAACGGGCATCGGGATGTCTATTGCAGCAAATAAAGTAAAAGGAATTCGATGTGCACTTGTCCATGACGTCTTCAGTGCCAAAGCGACAAGGCAACATAACGATTCAAACATCCTCGCGATGGGCGAACGCGTCATCGGCCCAGGACATGCCAGAGAAGTAGCTGCGGCTTGGCTAGATACACAATTCGAAGGCGGAAGACACGAACGAAGAATCGGCAAACTTATGGAATTAGAATCCTGAAAAGCGGAGGCGCCTGTTCAGCCCCGACCAGCGCTGGAGGACCTACCGAAAAAGGCGTACTTTGCCTTTATCGGAAGGTCTGAAGCGACTCGAGGGGCTAGGCGCCGAAGCTAGACATCCTGAAAAGCGGAGGCGGCCGTATAGACGCGACAGGCATAAGACAAGCCTGCGAAGTGGCGTCCTTTGCCGCACAGCAGGATTGACTTATGACCCGAGCGTCTAGCCGCCGGAGCTGGCCATACTAAAAAGCGCAGGTGGCCGTTTAGCCCTCAACAGCGCTGGACAGTCTAAATACCACAAGAAAGCAGGTGGTAAAAGTGGATGCTTTGAATTTATGGAAGCTTCAACTGGAACAATTGTTAGCGGAAATGTCTGAACAAACGCAATTTCGTTCAGGCACGCTATTCGTCGTAGGGTGTTCGACTTCTGAAGTTGCCGGCAAACGAATTGGTACAGGAGGAGCGCTTGAAATCGGAGAAGCGCTATATGGACCTCTGAAAGACTTTGCTGAGAAACACAAATTATTTCTTGCATTCCAAGGATGCGAACACATTAATAGAGCTTTGACAATTGAACGTCATGTCGCTGAAAAGTTCATGCTTGAACCGGTCTCAGTCATTCCGGTCATCCATGCAGGTGGTTCCATGTCTGCCTATGCCTATCAGCATATGAATGATCCAGTTGTCGTGGAGCAGATTAGCGCAAGTGCTGGCATCGATATAGGACAAACGCTGATCGGCATGCATTTGAAACAAGTAGCTGTTCCATTGCGTACATCCATCCGAACTGTTGGAAATGCAATTGTGTCGGTAGCCACAACTCGGCCAAAGTTGATTGGTGGAACTAGAGCAATGTATGAATAAAGCGTTTACATCTGGCCACTGTAGACCGAATAAAAAATAGATGATAGTGAAGGGGAATGAAAAAATGGAATTGAACAAATTGGGTAACGTACAACGTGAAGACGTAGCAGTATACGATGCAATTATGGCGGAGAAAAAGCGTCAACAATCTAATATCGAATTGATCGCATCCGAAAACTTCGTAACAGAAGCAGTTATGGAAGCACAAGGATCATATTTGACAAACAAATACGCAGAAGGCTACCCAGGCAAACGTTACTATGGCGGTTGCGAACACGTCGACGTTGTTGAAAACATTGCACGCGACCGAGTAAAAGAAATTTTCGGTGCGGAATACGCAAACGTTCAGCCACACTCTGGTGCACAAGCGAATATGGCTGTTTATTTTGCTGTTCTTGAGCCTGGAGATACAGTTCTTGGTATGAATCTTTCACACGGCGGTCACTTGACGCACGGAAGCCCGGTTAACTTCTCAGGCGAATTGTACAACTTCGTCGATTACGGCGTGGGCAAAGAGGACGAGCTAATTGACTACGACGATGTCCGTCAAAAAGCGCTTGAGCACAAACCGAAAATGATCGTTGCGGGTGCAAGTGCATACCCACGTGAAATTGACTTTGCAAGGTTCCGTCAAATTGCAGATGAAGTCGGTGCATATCTATTCGTTGATATGGCGCACATCGCAGGACTTGTTGCAGTGGGCGAACACCAAAACCCAGTTCCACATGCACACTTTGTTACTTCAACAACACATAAAACATTGCGCGGACCGCGTGGTGGACTTATCCTTTCTACACAAGAATTCGAGAAAAAACTTAACAAATCAATCTTCCCAGGCGTTCAAGGCGGTCCATTGATGCACGTTATCGCTGCAAAAGCGGTTGCATTTGGAGAAGCACAGAAACCAGAATTCAAAACGTATATCCAACAAGTGAAAAGTAATGCAAAAGCACTTGCAGCAGCACTTATCGCTGAAGGCGTCGATATCGTATCTGGCGGAACAGACAACCATTTGGTATTGCTTAACCTGCGTTCACTTGAAATCACAGGTAAAATTGCGGAGAAAGTATTGGATGAAGTCGGCATTACTGTGAACAAAAACACGATTCCATTCGATACAGAAAGCCCATTCGTTACTTCAGGTGTCCGTCTTGGTACTCCTGCGGTTACAACACGCGGTTTCAAAGAAGAAGAAATGAAGGAAATCGCATCTATCATGGCTAAAGTCTTGAAAAACCACGAAGACGAAGCTGTGAAAAAAGAAGCTCTAGAACGCGTTGCGGCATTGACGGATAAATTCCCTCTTTACGCATAATCGTATAATAGTCAAGCCGCTATCTATTTGATGGCGGCTTGTTTTATGCAAAATAGGACAGGGGTTCTATTATTACAAGCCGATGCCACTGCTAGAAGTCGACCGATTGCTTGCCGAATAGTTAGACATTTAGCAGTCGGTTGTTAGGCATCCCAGAACGAGAACATTTCTGTTATAATGAACAGGACATTCCGAAAAGGGGCGAAAACCAATGCCGAAAATACATGTATTTGATCATCCGCTTATTCAGCATAAACTAACGTACATACGTGACATCAACACAGGAACAAAAGAATTCCGTGAACTCGTCGACGAAGTGGCAACACTTATGGCATATGAAATTACGCGCGACCTTCCGGTTCATGAAGTGGAAATTCAAACACCGGTTTGTAAGTCCAAATCGAACGTTCTTGCAGGTAAAAAACTCGGTATCGTACCGATTTTGCGTGCAGGAATCGGAATGGTGGATGGCATCCTTAAACTGATTCCGGCAGCAAAAGTAGGGCATATCGGACTTTACCGTGATCCTGAAACATTACAGCCGGTTGAATACTATGTGAAACTGCCTTCAGACGTATCAGAACGTAACTTCATCCTTGTCGATCCTATGCTTGCAACAGGCGGATCCGCAATTGCAGCGGCCAATTCATTGAAAAGCCGTGGAGCAAAACACATTACATTCATGTGTCTGATTGCCGCGCCTGAAGGTGTAAAAGCAATGACAGATGCACATCCTGATGTAGATATTTTCATCGCTGCACTTGATGAAAAATTGGATAAAAAAGGCTACATCGTCCCAGGACTTGGCGATGCAGGCGATCGTCTATTCGGAACAAAATGAGTTGGAAGGCGTGAATACATTGACTAAGAAATGGAAAGTTATGACGATTTTTGGTACGCGTCCTGAAGCCATTAAAATGGCACCGCTTGTACTAGAATTGCAAAAGCATTCGAACGATATCGAATCAATCGTAACGGTTACGGCTCAGCACCGTGAAATGCTGGATCAGGTGCTACACACATTCGGTATCATCCCTGATTATGATCTAAATATCATGAAAGACCGTCAAACACTCATTGACGTTGCAACTCGCGGTCTTGAAGGACTTGACCGCATCATGAAAGAAGCTCAACCGGATATCGTACTTGTTCACGGAGATACGTCGACTACTTTCATCGGTAGCTTAGCTGCTTTTTATAATCGAATTGCAGTTGGACATGTAGAAGCAGGACTTCGCACGTGGAATAAATACTCACCGTACCCGGAGGAGATGAACCGGCAGTTAACAGGTGTCATTGCTGATCTGCATTTCTCGCCAACAGAGCAATCCGCTCGCAACCTTATTGAAGAAGGCAAGTCGGAAGATCGTATTTATATAACAGGTAATACTGCAATCGACGCACTTCAAACGACAGTGCGTGAAGAATACTCCCATCCAGTTCTCGACAAAATCGGAACGGACAGGCTTATATTGTTAACAGCACACCGCCGTGAAAATCTGGGCGAACCGATGCGCAATATGTTCCGAGCCATTAACCGGTTGCTTGTTAAGCATGACGATATCCAAGTTATCTATCCTGTTCATATGAATCCGGCAGTGCGCGAAGTAGCTGATGAACTTTTTGGTGACAATGATCGCGTTCATCTGATTGAACCACTTGAAGTTCTCGACTTCCATAACTTTGCGGCGCGTTCACACATTATCTTGACGGACTCGGGCGGTATTCAAGAAGAAGCACCATCACTTGGAAAGCCCGTTATCGTATTGCGTGATACAACCGAACGTCCGGAAGGAATCGAAGCCGGTACACTAAAACTGGCCGGTACGGATGAAGAAACAATCTTCAATTTAACGGATACACTTTTGTCCGACGAAGTGGAATACAATAAAATGGCTAAAGCATCGAATCCATATGGTGATGGCCATGCTTCTGAACGAATTGTTGAAGCACTGAAAAAATACTTATCCTCCATTTAAGCAAAAGGTATAAGAATGACGGCCGAATAAAAGGGCCGTCTTTTTTTTAGACAGGGCCTTCATGGCTCGACACGACACATTAAGCAAAACCCTAATATGATTTTCGTGAAAAATACGATTCGCGAAATAAACGCCAAATTTGACGAATGTTTGACAAAGTGAAGTCTTTGTGAAAAATTTCACTGTAATCAATTGACATCAAAATATGCCTATTGTATGCTTACAAAGGGTTAGAATGATAGGGTTTTCTTATTTGAAACGGCAACTAAATGTGAATGTTAAGGCTTTGTAATTATCTATCGCTTTTTGACGGATATGCAGAGGCCTAAATAGTATCATGCATTTGATAAGATGTAGCATTTGCCGAACTGCCTTTCATTCGACAATACTCGCTACTAAATAACAGGTTCCATCCTTTTCAGTGTCTTGCCATCATTAATGTAAGCGTCCTGCTTAGATTGGACAAATAACTGGCTAGACAGCGAAACGGAACACCCCGCTATTCCTTGTGAAATTGCTTTCAACTACGCCTTATCTAAGTCGAAGTTGCAAGGCTCCATCCAATCCGGAAATACGAATCAGGAGATTAACTAACCATGCAAACATTGCAAGAAATTTATAGTAGGCAAAAAAGAGCTCTATTTTTTTTGCTCGCATTGTTCGTACTGGGGTGGGCATTTACTGACTTAAAATTGATTTTCGCAGGATTGATTCTCGGATCTCTTTTCGGATTGTATAATTTTTGGATCCTTGTCCGTAAAATGGAAAACTATGAACGGAAATTTGCACAAGGGAAAAATGGTACTTCGCTCGGGACATTTATACGTTTCGCTTCTGGTGTAGGTGCGGCTGCAGTTGCAACAGCGATGCCGGAATATTTTGACCTAATCAGTACGATTATCGGCTTTGCGATACCTTATGTTCTTCTACTAGTTGAGAGGATCATATACCACGCTAGACATCAGTAAAGCTTTTTTCGTCAGCAGGACTTTTCTCTAATGCAAGTCGTTATGAAAAAAGCTTACTGCACTTCTATTCTGTATTATCTGCGAAGTGATGCAGAAATAGCTTGACTTAATTCTGGTTGCAAAAGGGAGGTGAACGAAAATGGAACATGGAAATCCGTTATACACGGCTTTCGAAGGTACATTATTTGAAATGACATTCAATCTTTCAAACGTTTTAATGCTTTTCATCACATGTGCAATTGTATTCCTAATCGCGTTTTTCGCTACACGTCGTTTACAGTTGAAACCGACAGGCATGCAAAACTTCTTTGAATGGGTCATGGATTTCGTTAAAGGAATCATCAAGAGTAACATGGACTGGAAAACAGGTGGTAGATTTCACGTGTTGGGGATTACCCTTATCATGTTCCTCTTTGTATCGAACGTATTAGGGATTCCATTAGCAATCTATTGGGATGGGGATCTTTGGTGGAAATCACCGACAGCAGACCCTGTAATTACAATGACACTAGCAGTTTTGGTCATTGCTCTCACACACTATTACGGCATTAAGATGTCAGGGCTGAAAGAATACGGAAAAGGTTATCTTAAGCCACTTCCTTTCCTTGCACCGCTTAAAGTCATTGAGGAATTTACAAACACGCTGACACTCGGTTTGCGTCTTTATGGTAACATCTATGCCGGTGAAGTCCTTCTAGGACTCCTGGCTGGACTCGCAACATCAGGTATGCTCGGGTTGTTTGGAGCGGTCGTACCGTCACTTGCTTGGATGGGCTTCTCGATTTTCGTCGGGGCGATTCAATCATTTATCTTCGTTATGTTGTCTATGGTCTACATGTCACACAAAGTGGCAACAGACCATTAAGCATATAATGCCCGGATAACCGGGCGATAGAACAAAAAAACAGGGAATATTAGGAGGAAACAATAATGGTAGGTTCAGTTGGTCTATTAGCAGCAGCAATCGCAATTGGTTTAGGTGCACTAGGTGCAGGTCTAGGTGCAGGTCTAGTCGTTTCAAAAACACAAGAAGGAATCGCTCGTCAACCAGAAGCACGCGGTATTCTTCAAACAAACATGTTCGTCGGTGTTGCACTTGTTGAAGTTGTTCCGATTTTCGCAGCAGTTATTGCATTTATCGTAATGAACAAGTAAGTATAAGAAATATTTACTAAATGGCGAAGAGAGTAGTCTGAAGTTCTTCGCCATTCTTTTATGTAGTAGGAAAATCTTATTTTGAAAATAATGAACGTTTTCCATAGTTTAAAGAAACGTAAGCTCTTGAAGGGAGTGAATTAATCGTGTTTATGGATACCTTCGTCCTATTGGCAGCAGATGGTGAGGCCGTTAAAGGATTGGCGCAATTGAATGGCAAGTTGAACCTTGGCGATATTATCGTCACAGTCTTATTCTTCACGATTCTCATGCTTCTTTTGAAGAAAGTTGCTTGGGGCCCACTTATGGGTATCATGGATCAACGTGCTGAGTTGATCGCAAATGAAATTGAATCGGCTGAAAAGAGCCGTGCAGAATCACAACAGATTCTTGAAGAACAGCGCAACCTTTTGAACGAAGCGCGTAACAACGCTCAAGAGATTGTCGAAAATGCCCGTAAGCAAGGCGAAACGCAACGTGCAGAAATCATCACAGCGGCTCGTTCAGAAGTGGTTCGTATGAAAGAAGAAGCAACGCTTGAAATTGCTTCAGAAAAAGACAAAGCGGTCGCGGCAGTTCGCGGAGAATTCGTATCTCTTTCTATCCTTGCAGCATCTAAAGTACTCGGTAAAGAAATTTCCGAGGAAGATAATCGCGCATTGATCGAAGAAACGATTGAGAAGGCAGGCGAAGGGCGATGAGCCAATCGGTTGTTGCACAACGCTATGCACTAGCATTGTTCGAATTAGCACAACAAAACGGACAAACTGGACCGATTCAAGAAGAACTTCTTGAATTGAAAAAAGTTTTCCTAGCAAATAAAGAGCTCGGTCAGTTACTTGAAACACCGAGATTGAAAGCTGCAAAAAAGAAAGAGCTTATGGCTGATTCATTTAAAGGAGCGAACCAGCTCATTTTGAATACATTGAACCTAATGCTCGACAAACAACGCATAAACGAAGTTGTAAACCTTATAAACGAGTTTACCGCATTAACGAATGAAGCAGCTGGAATTGCTGAAGCAAAAGTGTATTCTACACGACTGCTTACTGCGGATGAAAGCCTTGCAATTTCGACAGCATTTGCGAAAAAAATCGGTAAGCAAGCATTACGTATTGAAAATATCATCGATCCGAGCCTAATCGGAGGCATTCGTCTCCAAATTGGTAATAATATCTACGACAGCAGCGTGAGCGCTAAGCTCGAGCGACTGAAACAGGATCTTATCGGTTCATAAATCAGAAATTTGAGGGGTGACATGCATGAGCATCAAAGCTGAGGAAATCAGTGTTCTCATAAAACAGCAGATTGAAAATTATCAATCTGAGATGAAAGTGAGCGAGGTAGGTACAGTTATCTCAATTGGTGACGGTATCGCACGTGTTCATGGCCTCGACAACGCCATGGCTGGGGAACTTTTAGAGTTCTCTACTGGCGTCTTGGGTCTGGCTCAAAACTTGGAAGCGAACAACGTTGGTATCATTATCCTAGGGCCATACACGGACATCAAAGAAGGCGATGAAGTACGTCGAACAGGCCGTATTATGGAAGTTCCTGTTGGTGAAGAATTAATCGGACGCGTTGTAAATCCACTTGGGCAACCAGTTGATGGATTAGGTCCGATTGCAACAACAAAAACACGTCCAATCGAAAGCCCGGCACAAGGGGTTATGGCGCGTAAATCCGTTCATGAACCACTACAAACCGGCATCAAAGCGATTGATGCACTAGTACCAATCGGACGCGGACAGCGTGAATTGATCATCGGAGACCGTCAAACAGGTAAAACGACAGTTGCGATTGATACAATCCTAAACCAAGCTGACCAAGATATGATTTGTATCTATGTAGCAATCGGTCAAAAAGAATCAACAGTTCGTGGAGTTGTTGAAACGCTCCGTAAAAATGGCGCACTTGATTACACAATCGTCGTAACGGCTTCTGCTTCACAACCGGCTCCACTACTATATCTTGCACCTTACACAGGTATATCAATGGCTGAAGAATTCATGTTCCAAGGTAAGCACGTTCTAATTGTTTATGATGATTTAACGAAACAAGCAGCGGCATACCGTGAACTTTCTTTGCTACTTCGTCGTCCTCCGGGCCGTGAAGCTTACCCTGGCGATGTATTCTATATTCACTCACGTTTACTTGAACGTGCAGCGAAGTTGAATGATACACTTGGTGCTGGTTCGATCACGGCACTACCATTCGTTGAAACACAAGCAGGAGATATCTCCGCTTATATTCCAACAAACGTAATCTCCATCACTGATGGACAAATATTCCTTCAATCTGACCTATTCTTCTCGGGTGTACGTCCAGCGATTAACGCCGGTCTTTCCGTTTCCCGTGTTGGTGGTTCAGCGCAAATTAAAGCAATGAAAAAAGTTGCGGGTACTTTGCGTCTTGACCTTGCGGCTTACCGTGAGCTTGAAGCATTCTCGCAATTCGGTTCTAACCTTGATTCTGCAACACAGGCGAAACTTGACCGCGGAGCGCGTACAGTTGAAATCTTGAAGCAGGATTTGAATAAACCATTTAAAGTGGAACAGCAAGTTATGGTTCTTTATGCATTGACACGTGGTTTCCTTGACGATATTGAAGTTAAAGATATTCTGCGTTTCGAAAGCGAACTGTTAAGCTGGCTACAAACGAACCATACTGATGTTTTAGATCAAATTCGTACGACGAAAGATCTTCCGGCTGATGATTTGATGGCAGGAGCACTCAACGCATTCAAGAAAACTTTCGCACGTTCTGAATAATTCTTTTTAGAATTAAAAAAACAAAAGGTGGTGAGAATTGCCAATGGCATCTTTACGCGACATAGAAAACCGTATTAAATCGACGAAAAAGACAAGTCAAATTACGAAAGCCATGCAAATGGTCTCCGCTTCTAAATTGAGCCGTGCCGAACTGAATGCGAAAGCGTTCATCCCGTACATGGAAAAAATTCAGGAAGTCGTCGGATCAATCGCAGCTGGAACAAGCGACTTGAGTCACCCGATGATGGTATCCCGGCCCGTTAAAAAGACTGGATATATCGTTATTACATCGGACCGTGGACTTGTTGGAGGGTACAACGCCAACATCTTGCGCATTGCAAAAAATGCGATTGAAAAACGCCACTCTTCAGTAGAAGAAGTGAGCATCCTTGCAATCGGCCAAAAGGGTTACGACTTTTTCGATCGACTTGGTTTCGATATCGTTGAAAGTCGGATTGGTCTATCGGATCATCCCTCTTTCAATGAGATAAAAGATATCGCGAAGCGTGCTGTTGGCATGTTCACAGAAGGCGAGTATGACGAAGTCTATTTGTATTACAATCACTTCGTCTCCGCCATCGCAAGTGAAGTGACGGAAAAGAAATTGCTTCCGCTCACTGACATCACATCGACTTCCGCAACAACTTCGTATGAGTTTGAGCCTTCAGGTGAAGCAATCCTTGAAGTGCTTCTTCCGCAATACGCGGAAAGTCTCATTTACGGAGCTGTAATTGACGGAAAAGCGAGTGAACATGCTTCCAGTATGACAGCGATGAAAACTGCTACGGATAATGCAGCTGATTTGATAGATTCTTTAACACTTTCATTCAACCGTGCACGACAAGCTGCGATCACGCAACAAATTACGGAGATCGTTGGCGGCGTCGCAGCTCTTGAATAGGAGCGGGCACTGTACGGCAAAGAGTAAGACAGGAGGGAATAAGTATGAATAAAGGACATGTTCTTCAGGTTATGGGTCCGGTTGTTGACATCAAGTTCGAAGACGGTCAGCTTCCTAATATCTATAACGCTTTGAAAGTTCAGATTGAACGTCCAAACACCGAGCCTGAAACGTTGACACTTGAAGTCGCGCTTCACCTCGGAGATGATTCTGTACGTACAATTGCAATGTCTTCAACAGATGGTCTGCAACGCGGAGCAATCGTTGATGATATGGGTTCTGCAATTTCGGTTCCAGTTGGTGACGTTACACTGGGACGTGTATTTAACGTACTTGGAGAGATTATTGACCTTGGTGAGGAAATCCCGGCTTCAGAACGCCGCGACCCGATTCACCGGTTAGCTCCAGTATTCGAAGAACTTTCAACTGAAGTTGAAATTCTTGTAACAGGTATTAAAGTTGTTGACTTACTTGCTCCATACATTAAAGGTGGTAAAATCGGCCTCTTCGGTGGTGCAGGTGTAGGTAAAACAGTTCTAATTCAAGAATTGATCAATAACATCGCACAAGAACACGGTGGTATTTCCGTATTCGCAGGCGTTGGAGAACGTACTCGTGAAGGGAACGACTTATTCTACGAAATGACAGATTCCGGCGTTATTAAGAAAACGGCAATGGTCTTCGGTCAAATGAATGAGCCACCTGGCGCACGTATGCGTGTTGCTTTATCTGGACTTACAATGGCAGAACATTTCCGTGACGTACAAGGCGCGGACGTACTTCTGTTCATCGATAATATTTTCCGCTTTACACAAGCAGGTTCTGAAGTTTCAGCACTACTTGGCCGTATGCCATCAGCAGTTGGTTACCAACCGACACTGGCAACGGAAATGGGTACACTTCAAGAACGTATCACGTCTACAAATGCTGGTTCAGTTACGTCTATCCAAGCAATCTATGTACCAGCGGATGACTATACTGACCCGGCTCCTGCTACAACGTTCGCTCACCTTGATGCAACGACGAACCTTGAGCGTAAACTTTCTGAAATGGGTATTTACCCTGCGGTTGACCCACTTGCTTCAACTTCACGTGCACTAAGCCCTGAAATCGTCGGCGAAGAGCATTACGAAATTGCGCGTCAAGTACAACAAACGCTTCAGCGTTACCGTGAACTTCAAGATATCATCGCAATCCTAGGGATGGATGAACTTGGAGAAGAAGACAAGCAGCTAGTTGGACGCGCTCGTCGTGTTCAAAACTTCCTGTCACAAAACTTCCACGTAGCTGAGCAGTTCACAGGACAAAAAGGATCATACGTACAAGTTGCCGAAACAATTAAAGGCTTCAGCGAAATTCTTGCAGGTAAGTACGATCACCTTCCAGAAGATGCATTCCGACTTGTCGGAACGATTGAAGACGCTATTGCAAAAGCAAAAGGTATGGGTGTTGAAGTTTAATCAGCAGGATTCAAATCCCTGCCAAATCAAATAAAAGCTTCCGGTGAATAGCGTAGATTTTTTTAGGGGAGTTATCGAGACTTGCTCGATAAAAGTCTGCGCCCAATTCGCCGATGTGAATTTGATTTTAAGGGACCAGGAGGGGAAAAAATGAAGACAATTAAAGTCAATATCGTCACTCCCGACGGCCCTGTTGTTGAAACCGAAGCGAACATTATCATCGCAGCTACCGAAACAGGCGAAATCGGGATTCTTCCCGGCCACATCGCGATGGTTGCGCCGCTTCAAATCGGTGGGCTTCGCCTACAAAAGGAAGACTCGACTGAACATATCGCCGTTCACGGTGGTTTTATCGAAGTCCGTCCGGATGTTGTCACTGTTTTGGCTCAAAGTGCGGAACTGGCTTCTTCTATTGATATCGACCGTGCAAAAAAAGCGGCGAAACTAGCAGAAGAAACACTTCAGGCAAAAAAAGAAGGCAGAGAACACGACTTAGCGGAACTGGATTTAAAACGTGCCCTCAATCGTATCAATGTCTACGAAACAAGAAATAAATGAGTTGTTGAGTTGGCGGGCAGAAGAACAATTCTTCTGTTCGCCTTTTCATTTATTAAGGGAGGACCCTACTTTGGATGCTATAATGGGCTATCAACCGTTACTGTCAATCGTTTCACATACTGTTTTCATAGCCGTTGCCTTTTTTGCATTGCAAGCGATCATGCCAGAAAAAATCATAAAAAAAAACCGTGTCTTTCAAGCACAGTTATTGTTCATTTTATTAAGTATCACGATCGGATGGTCCGTGTCGAATTTCTTTTTAGAATTATCCTATTGGTCCGGAAGGCTTCCGTTCATGTTCGGCTAACTTAATAACCATTTTTGATGCAAAAAAAAAAGGGTGATTTGAGCAGCAATTTGATCAGCTACATGTTATCGCCTTGTATGCGAAAAACATCTCGTATTTAAGGCGATGACATGAAATTCATCAATTTTTTTGAGCTTAGGTTTGCTGTGCCGATTTAGAGGGAACTGATACTACAGGTGGAGAGATATTATGACACAAAACGTCAATAGTGTACATAATATAGACTACTTAAGTACTTAGTCGGTAAAATAGCCCAGACGTTACTTGTTATAAGGGGAACGTCAGTGTAAAATAGTATATGTTTTGAAGATGAATGTATGACTAAAAAAATCGAATATATAAAATGAAAAATAACATGAATTGCTATAAATTAGGAGTCGGAGGGACTTATTTTGGATAAAATTATTATCACTGGCGGACGTGTACTTAATGGTACTGTCCGAGTCGAAGGCGCTAAAAATGCTGTGTTGCCTATACTTGCTGCTGCATTGCTTGCATCAGAAGGTGTCAACGTAATACGCGACGTACCCAATCTTTCGGACGTTGGAACAATAAACTCAGTTCTTAAAAGCTTGAATGCAAAAGTGGACCACTTCCCAATAATGAATGAAGTCGTCATAGATTCTTCGGATACACTTTCAACTGAAGCACAGTTCGAATATGTACGGAAAATGCGTGCGTCAATTCTTGTAATGGGACCGCTTCTCGCACGTAATGGCTTTGCACGAATTGCACTTCCAGGCGGCTGTGCAATCGGATCACGTCCGATTGACCAACATCTAAAGGGCTTTGAAGCAATGGGTGCGGAAATTACTTTCGGCCACGGACACGTTGAAGCGAAAGCTGAAAACGGTTTAAAAGGCGCTAAAATCTATCTCGACTTTCCAAGCGTCGGCGCAACTGAAAATATCATGACTGCAGCGGCTTTGGCGGCTGGTACAACAATCATCGAGAACTCAGCAAAAGAACCCGAAATCGTTGACCTAGCGAACTTTATCAATGAAATGGGCGGTAAAGTTGTCGGAGCGGGTACGGACACAATTCGAATTGAAGGCGTCCAAAAATTAGTTGGCACAACGCATCACATTATACCGGATCGTATCGAAACAGGTACTTTCATGGTAGCAGCTGCAATTACGGGCGGAAATGTCATTATTGAAAATGCAGTTCCAGAGCACAACGCAGCACTTATTTCCAAGTTAACGGAAATGGGTGTAGTCATTACTGAACTGGATGAAGGTGTCCGCGTTACAGCAAAACTACCTTTGAAATCCGTAGATTTAAAAACAATGCCTCATCCTGGTTTTCCAACAGATATGCAATCCCAAATGATGGCACTTATGCTGACATCATCGGGTACAGGTATTTTGACCGAAACCGTTTTCGAAAATCGCTTCATGCACGTTGAAGAATTCCGTCGGATGAATGCTTCCCTCAAAATTGAAGGAAGATCAGTCATCATAAATGGACCTTCAAAACTACAAGGTGCTGAAGTAGCAGCAACGGACCTTCGTGCGGCAGCAGCCCTCATTCTAGGAGGACTGGTTGCAGAAGGTGTTACCCGTGTTACGGAACTATCGCATCTTGACCGCGGATATGTGAACTTCCACGGAAAACTTGCGGCACTCGGTGCGGATATCGTACGTGTATCCCCTGAGATGAAAACTGAAAAAACGGTACAACACGTTTAATTTCATTCCATAAGTACTTGAAAGGGCTGTAGTGTAGAGACTACGGCCTTTTTTGTCTTCACATATATGAAGACTCAAAATGCTCCTTTGCTAGTATGTCCAAAAAAACATGAATAATACGTCTCGTTTTTCATATAATCAATTATGGACAAACTACTAACAGCGTTCCTCATCATCCTTTTATTTTTCATCCCTATCCTATTAAAACAAACTCCGCAAATCACAAAAGAAGTTGAAGAACCGGAGGCACAGCTTTGCTACGTGGAGATCATCGTTACCGGCGTAGACAAGCCGATCCCACTTGAAGAGTATGTAGTAGGTGTCGTCGCAGCTGAAATGCCTGTCACATTCAGTGAAGAGGCTTTAAAGGCACAAGCAGTTGCCGCACGGACATACGCACTCCGAACGACCGAGAACGGCAAAAAACCAATCGCCGCAGATGTATCTGCACAAGTCTATTCCTCCGAAAAGAAACGGAAAGAGCGTTGGGGGAAAGAATTCAAACGCAATGAACGAAAAGTACGTGCAGCGGTGGAGGCGACTGCAGGGGATATTATTACTTATGGAGACGAAATGATAGCTGCAATGTTTTTTTCTACATCGAATGGACAGACTGAGACAGCGCAAAATTTCAGTGGCAATGACGTACCTTACTTACAAAGCGTGGATAGTCCCGGGGAGGGGGACGTTGCTGCAAACGTAGAAAGGAAAACCGAATTGAAACTCACTGAGTGGAATAAAAAGATAGGAAGCAAGTGGAGCGCTGATCGATTCAAATCACTTCAACTCGTTAGAAATGATACAGGTCGTGTTCAGAAAGTCCTCTCTACAGAATTTCAAGCGAGTGGCAGGGAAATGCGAGATTTGCTGGGACTAGCATCTACGGATTTTGATATCGCATTCGACGTAACGAATAGTATTGTTCATGTTACAACGAATGGCTATGGCCACGGTGTAGGGATGAGCCAATACGGGGCGGAAGCATTTGCTCAGAAAGGATGGACCGCCGAAAAAATTCTTTTACACTATTATTCGGGGACAAAAATAAAAAAATTCACTTTACTTGATTCGGAATGTTTAAAAACTCTCTCACTTGCAGATAATAGCGAGTGAGGTGATGACAATGCGAGAAGAAAAACCGAAAGCCCCTTCTCAGAAGAACAAAAGTGCAAAGGCAAAAAGCTGGTTTTGGCCTGTAGTCTATTCGGGTATCGCAATCGTCTTCGTTGGTATGATCTGGGGTTACAATGCATACATGAAAGAAGATGCCCCAGGTTTAGCCAACGATGCAGCGAAGGACCCGCAAGATGGATTGGTCGTCGAGACGAACGCAGCAAACGAAACACTCAAATACCCATTTGCTGAAGAGTCTATCGACGAAGTAGCGATTCTGCAAGATTTTTATGACGTAAATGCAGAGCCCGCCGTGCGTGAAAACGCGTTACTCGTCTCCAGCCAGACGTATGTAACAAACACAGGCATATCGATTGCGATTCAAGGCAAGGAATTTGAAGTTGTTTCTTCACTCAGCGGTACAGTAGAAGACATCTTGCTAGACCCGTTTAAAGGTGATGAAATCATACTTTCTCATGCCGATGGGTTAAAAACAATCTATCGATCCGTCACAGGTATTCTCGTTAAAAAAGGTGAAGAAGTGGTTCAAGGACAACCACTCGCCACAACAACAGAAAATGAATGGAATCCGACGGCAGGCAACCATCTTCATTTCGAAATCCAACAAGATGGGATAGCCGTAAATCCAAGCACTTTTCTAGCATTTTAATAGCAAGTTTCCAGCCATTCCAGAGCCAATCCGGAGTGGCTTTTTCTTTGGGGTAAATAGGGTGGTCGGCTTTGAGACCGCTCGAAAACAGCGGGGAACCGCCCGAAAACTTTTAGCGACCGCTCAAAAATTACGTGGGACCGCCCAAATCCCGCGCATGACAGCTCGAAATCCCCGAGCGACCGCCCGAATCCTGCGCCCGACCGCCAAAATCCCACAAATAACCACCCCAAAAACGCAAACAACCGCCCAGAAAATCCCCATAACCACCCAAACCCCACCCACTCCCGACAACCGCCCGCATATCCCACTCAACAACCGCATAGGATAAAGGAAGATTCGGACCTCAGAGGAAAGGAAGAGGGCGTGCACGAGCAAATACGGAGGCGATGCGTGCGCCTCGGCAATATGTTACTGGAAACTGGACTTACGGTACGTGCGTTGGCAAAAGCGACAGGCTATTCGAAAAGCACGGTTCACAAAGACTTGACGGAACGCTTACCAAACGTCGATGTGGCCCTGTCAGAAGAAGTCGCGAAAATACTTGCCTATCATAAGTCAGTCAGACATTTGCGGGGCGGCGAGGCGACAAGAATTAAGTGGATGAACGAAACGAAAAGAGTCGGAAACAGTTAGAAATAGAAGGCGGTATCGCATCCACATCGCGATCCGTTTTTTGCTGTTGCAATAAATAGAGTTCTTTCACGAAAACAACCCTTAAGTATATTATTTATCAACCTTTTATGGTAAAATGTGTAGTCAGAAGCGTATACATACACGGGAATATCCAATGATGCGGGTGGAAGGGGAAACAGAAACAATGTTTGCAAAAGATATCGGCATAGACCTCGGTACAGCTAACGTCTTGATACACGTTAAAGGTAAAGGGATTGTACTGAATGAACCATCCGTAGTTGCGATGGATAAGAATACCAATAAGGTACTAGCAGTCGGGGAAGAAGCGAGACAAATGGTTGGCAGAACACCCGCTAATATAATTGCAACTAGACCCATGAAAGACGGAGTCATCGCTGACTTTGATGTTACGGAAGCGATGCTAAGTCATTTTATCAATAAACTGGATGTCAAAGGATTCTTATCCAAACCACGAATTTTAATCTGTTGCCCGACAAACATTACAAGTGTCGAACAGAAAGCCATCCAGCAGGCTGCCGAAAAATCAGGTGGCAAGAAAGTGTACCTGGAAGAAGAACCGAAAGTTGCAGCAATTGGCGCGGGTATGGATATTTTCCAACCAAGTGGTAATATGGTCGTCGATATTGGTGGGGGAACGACGGGCGTAGCCGTACTATCAATGGGAGACATTGTTACATCTCGGTCTATCACGACCGCCGGTAATACATTTGATAACGACATTACACTCTACATTAAACACAAATATAAATTATATATCGGTGAACGAACTGCTGAAGCTATTAAATTCAAAGTTGGAACTGTTTTTTCAGTTGGCCGAAAAGAAGAAATAGATATTCGGGGGCGCGATATGGCGTCAGGGCTTCCTCGTACAATTACGATACATTCCGATGAAATTGGAATGGCACTAAGAGAATCCGTTTTTATGATTGTTCAAGCAGCGAAAAACGTCTTGGAAAAAACTCCTCCCGAATTATCAGCGGATATCATCGATCGCGGTGTCTTCCTGACAGGCGGCGGAGCACTACTGCACGGCATCGACCAATTACTCGCACAAGAGCTGAAGGTTCCTGTATTCATTTCAGATAATCCGCTCGACTGTGTTGCGATTGGGACAGGCGTTTTATTGGATAATATACATAAGTTATCCAGCCGATAATCATTTTTAAAAAGTTAGGAGAAGTGAGCACATGTTCCGTGGATTTTATACAGTTGGGTCAGGTATGATTGCGCAACAACGAAAAACGGAGATGCTTGCGAACAATATGGCAAACGCCAATACGCCTGGTTATAAGGCGGAACAAGCAGTAATTCGTTCATTTCCGGAAATGTATATGTCGAGTATTGAAACAGCAAGAATACCGACGGAAAACGGCTTTCAGATGAAGGGATTATCGCCAGTTGGTGGGATTTCAACGGGTGTCTACATGCAGGAGACGCTGCCGTTATTTGCGCAGGGGCAATTACGTGAAACGGAGCTGACAACGGACGTAGCGCTCATCGATGGCCGCTTACCGATTGAGGAAGCCACGGGAACAGCGGGCGCCATATTCTTCAGACTTGAAAATGAAGGCGGTCGAGAACAATATACAAAAAACGGTAATTTCACACTTGACGCGAATGGTTATTTAACGAGTTCGGCTGGGGATTTTGTGCTTGATAGCAACGAACAGCGAATTGAAGTGCAAAACGATGACTTCCGCATAACTGACGAAGGCGTCATTATGGAAGGTGAAACAGCCGTCGCAACGCTTGGTGTTTCATTTTCACAGCGACCTGATACGCTTCAAAAACAAGGCGATGGCATGTTTGTAACTATGGACGGCGAAAACCTGGTTGCAGGAAATGACATGGCTGGCGTTACTTATTCAATGCAGCAAGGCTATCTGGAAGGATCGAACGTCGATGCGGCCCGGACAATGACGGACATGCTAACTGCGTACCGTGCATTCGAGGCCAATCAAAAAATTCTTCAAGCCTACGACCGCAGCATGGAAAAAACGGTAACGGAAGTCGGTCGTGTCAACTGATGACACGCCATCTGAAAGGAGCGGGGATGCATGATACGCACCATGACAACAGCAACAAATACGCTGAGTCAATTGCAAAACCAAATCGACATCATCGGAAATAACCTTGCGAATGTCTCAACACACGGCTATAAATCGAGTGATGCAAGTTTTCGTGAAATGTTGGTTCAGCAATTCAATAACGATAAGGCGGACACAGCACCGCGTCAATCTCCGAATGGTATCCGTTACGGTTCTGGGGCGATGCTTGGTCAAACACAGATGAATTGGAAAGCTGGCACCCTGCAAATGACTGGCCGTGAACTTGACTTCGCACTGACAACGCCAAAACAGTATTTTAATATCCTCATGCCTGACGGAGGCGGCGAGCAAACTGTCTACACGCGTCAGGGCAACTTTTACGTGTCACCTATTGCCAATGGACAAGTGATGCTCGTCAACGCTGAAGGATATCCGGTCGCTGACAGTGCAGGATTGCCTGTAACATTCTCGGATGACATAAAAAAATACACAGTCAAACCGGGCGGCGACCTAGAGCTCACGCATTCGAATGGAACGACTGAGTTTGTTGAGTTGGCTGTGACAGTGATGGAACGTCCGAATCTGATGGTGCGGCTATCTGGAACGAACTTTGGCCTGCCCGAAAACTTGGCAGACCTCGGTGTCACAGAAGCGGATGTCTTAACTGAGCTACAAGGTGCTGCTCGTAGTAGTATTGGAATGGAAGGCCAGGCGCTCGAAGCATCGAATGTGAACTACCAAAAAGAAATGACGGACCTCATCGGTATCCAGCGCTCTTATCAATTCAACGCGCGTGCAGTGACACTTGCGGATCAAATGCTCGGCTTAATTAATGGTATTCGATGAAATCCTACTAGAATGACGTCTGGAGCCTGGACTATTAAGGGAGTACTGACTATGACAGAAGAAAAAAAAATCAAGTTAAAAACCGAGCAACCAGAGAAGAAGCAAGAAGATGCCCAACCTTTACTACGATCAAGCCGGAAAGCAATTGGACGGCCTGAAAAAAAAGTCGAGGAAACTGCACCGAAAAAGCAAATCTGGGTACAAATACGTCTACTTCCTATTTGGGTTCGTATAATACTGGTCCTGTTGCTTCTTGTCGGAGCGGCTGCGCTCGGAGCGATGATTGGCTATGGCACTCTCGGAGACGGCAATCCAAGCGATGTTTTTAAAAAAGAAACATGGACGCACATTCTGGATATCATTGCCGGAAAACAAAAATAACAGCTTTTTTATCTTTTAAAATACATAGTAAAGTGGTAGGTGATGGACATGCTAACAGCAGAACAGATACAAGCCATTTTACCGCATCGTTATCCTTTTCTTATGGTAGACCGGATTCTTGAGGTTGAAGAAGGTAAACGTGCAGTAGGCATAAAAAACGTTACAATTAATGAAGATTTCTTCAATGGACATTTTCCAGGATACCCGGTTATGCCAGGCGTTCTAATCGTGGAAGCGCTCGCACAAGTAGGCGCTGTCGCTTTGTTGCAAAAAGAAGAGAATAAAGGACGTCTTGCTTTTTTCGCGGGAATCGATAACTGCCGTTTTAAAAGACAAGTGACACCTGGAGATACATTGCGTCTGGAAGTGGAAATCACACGACTTCGTGGAACAATCGGCAAAGGCAAAGCGGTTGCTACAGTCGATGGTGAAATTGCATGCGAGACAGAAATTACATTTGCACTTGGTCCAGTTGTAGAAACTGGAAAAAACTAATTTCGCTAATAAATGGAAGTTTCGATACAATGGTCAATACAGTGCTGTTAGATAGCACAAAGTGGGAGGTTTCACATCAATATGTTTAAAGATCTTTCTCCAAATTTAAAAAGCAGCATAACGAGATCGATTACACAGACATTCGAACAATACATGAGCGATATTGAATGGTCCGGTGAGCGATTTAGTATCGATGATTATTTTGCCAGTTGGCGCGAGTACATTACGGTAAAAGCGCTTTGGTACACTAAAATTCCAGACGAAGTAAAACTTGATCCGGGATTCCATGAAGATCTTGCGCAACGCATCAATAAAATTATCGCACGTATCCTCAGTGAACCGCCATCCGAAGAACAAATTGTTGAAATTCAGATCATGCAGGAAGAGCTGAATACGCACTACGAGTATAACTGTAAAGCGGAAGCAGTATACGTCGATACATTGCTGAAAAAACATTTAGCATCTTCATAAATAAAAACGGATAGTTCCCTCATTTCTGGCTAAGCTACGAAGTATCATACTTGTTTGTGTGATAGACGGCTTGTGGAGAGGAGGGAATTTATTCATGTTCAAAAAAGCGATACCACTTGTTCTAATCTCGGGACTTGTACTAACAGGTTGTGGTACCAACAACAACAACGACGACGTACCGAATAACAACGAAACGCCGATGGAAAACTTGGAGGACAACACAAGAGACATAACGCCTGATGTAAATGAACAAACAGGACCGGATATGGATGGTCTGGACAACGGTGGAGTTGATGACGGCATCATTAATGACAACAACGGAGACCGTAATGGCATCATCAATGATGATGGCGGCAATGCAAATCCGGACAATGGCATTATGAATGACGGCAACACAGACTCGGACAAGCGAAATGAAATGAACAACGACAATAACAATAATAACAACAATAACAATAAATAACCGCTAACCGCTAATCGCTAATCGCTAACCGCAAGCCGTGCGGGGAACCGCCTCATAACACTTGAGGCGGTTTTTCTACTCTAAATGAGCCAATCGTAAACAATTACATATAAAAACACAAAAAACTGCCTATAATGCTAGGCAGCACAACATAGACCATTCAACTTTCCGCATCTTCCTGATCTTCCTTTAAACGCGGACGAGAGCGCATATCTGATTCGAATCGACGTAACAAATCTTCCCCTCCAAGCCCCTCACCAATCAATTCCTCCAATAGCTGTTCGGCATATTGAGCCCGCGCACGCTTCAAACGACCTTTTAGCAATACAGAGATTTTATCCCCAATTGGTTTGACGCCTTTGACAGCAACACGGAATGCGGCAGGTTCGTTTTCAGGATACGAAATAACCACTTTTACTTCCAATAAATCCTCATCAGCTTTCCATTTTTCGAAAACGGACTGATGTTCTTTATCGATGAACATTTCTAAAATCCACATATGATGACTATTTTCCTGGTTGATAATAATTCCGTCACTCAGCGGATAATCGCGTAAGATATCATCTTGCACTATGCCCACTGACAACATTTTAAAAGTTTTTATCATCATCCACCCCAATCTTTTTCCTCATAGTATACCATAAGAGCAAATTCCAATGAAATTAGATAGATGCCAAAGTTGAATTATCAATGAAACCTGAAAATTCAGATACTCCTTAGGGCTATTCAATTACGATCATCCATGCCGCAAATAAAGTCGAGCAAAAAAGGAATTTGATGTCGAAAGATGACTGAAAATTGAAATATATGTGATTGCTCTTATTAAATCGGACCGAGTATGATGAAGTCAGAAACCAAGAGAGGAGGAACTCAATTGAATCAGGTTGCATTAGTTGGGCGAATTACGAAAGATCCAATACTTAAAAGAATCTCAGAAAGTAGGGTGCAAACCAGCTTTGTCCTTGCCGTAAACCGTAATTTCAAAAACCAGAAAGGAGAAATGGAGACAGATTTTGTGCTTTGTACAATGTGGGGGAGACCGGCGGAAAATACTGCAAAACATTGTGGAAAAGGTTCATTGATCGGTGTAGGCGGACGTATTCAATCCAGGTCATATGAAAGGGAGGATAAGAGTCGAGTCTATTTAACAGAGGTGATTTGTGAAGATGTTCGTTTTATTTTAACGAAAAAGCGTGCCAATGACAACCTGTACAGTGAACATGTAATAAGTACGCCACAGTCGATAGCGGAAAAAGAGGATGCTGAGCATTTCAATCTGCCGAGTAGAGAAGCAGAAGGATTACCGATTTTTTAACTTGAATGATTCAGGCGCAATACTACATATCATGCCGCGAATCTGTCGTGGCAAAAAGGAGGACTGCAACCGGGCAACAATCCGGGGCCGCAATGACAACTAAAAAGGATAGATAGTGAGTAATGCCCGATACACTAGTAGAAGGTAAATGTGAGAAAAAGAAATACTGGACATGTACAGAAGGGGTTCTAACCATGTCCAGTTTGAGTGAGTAAAGATACGCGTGCGGATTTCTCAGGGTCATCCGTACAAAGCGGATCTAGTTGCATAGTAGAAATCCGATGGGGGTCGGATTCTTACGCCTAATAATAACCACTTAAGAATCCTGGAATCGTGTTCTGCGCTTGTTTCCAGGATTCGGATAAGTGGAATCACTAGAGAGGGAAGTGAGAATTTTGGAGACACTTACTAAAGATCTGCAGAGGATGGAAATGCAAATTGAACAACTGATTAGCATAGTAGCCAATCAAAACAAGCGATTGAATCGGATAGAAGATGGCGATAGGAAAAATAGACTCGTAACAATACGTAAAATTCCGTACGCGGATGCGTCTGATGGGATTTATGCAAAAAACTAAAAAGGACTCCAGTGCCAACTGCGGCACGGGAGTCCTACACTTAAATGATACTGCTCTTTAGCTTTCGAAAGATAACAAATCGTCCAGTTCCGTGTCGGACAAATCCGACAGCCACTGACTTGATTGGATTAAGTCGGCGGATAGTGCCGCTTTCTCCACAAGCATCTTATCGATTTTCTCTTCAATCGTCCCGATCGTCACAAATTTATGGACGTGGACGAACTTTGTCTGGCCGATACGGTAAGCACGGTCGGTTGCTTGGTTTTCAACAGCGGGGTTCCACCATCTATCTGCATGCAATACGTGATTTGCACCCGTTAAGTTCAAGCCAGTTCCGCCAGCTTTCAACGACAGGATGAAAATAGGGAATTCACCTTCCTGGAAAGCCTCCACCAGTCGGTCACGTTGACCCTTCGGCATGCTGCCAGTTAAGAAGGGAACGTCAATGCCATGCAGTTCCGACAAGCATTGACGGATGAGTTGCCCCATGCCAATGTATTGAGTGAAGATCAGGCATTGCTCTTTGTTATTTGCGATGTCAGCCGCCATTGAGACGATCAAATCCAGTTTATTAGACCTTGACATCATTTGCTCAGCAGGAGCTTGTGGCTCCTTTAAGAAGAGCGCTGGATGGTTACATAGTTGTTTCAATCGGCTGAGCATTTTTAAAATGAGACCTTTCTTTTCAAAACCGGTAAGTGTCTGCAACTTGAATTTCGTTTCTTCAAGAAAACTTTCATACAAGGCGGCCTGTTCAGTTGTTAAAGGACAGTATTCATTCTGCTCAAGCTTTTTCGGAAGATTGAGCTGCAGATCAGGATCACTCTTCGTTCTGCGCAATAGGAATGGACGAATTTTAGCTCTTAACTTCCGTTTATCCGCTTCTGAATCGTCACGCTCAATCGGGATAATGTAGTTATCAGTAAATTTTCGGAAACTGCCAAAATACCCTTTGTGAATGAAGTCGAAAATTGCCCACAGTTCAGATAAACGGTTTTCAATTGGTGTACCCGTCAAGGCAATATGGTGCCTACCTCGAAGTTTTCGTATAACGCGGGATTGCTTTGTCTGCATGTTCTTGATATTTTGCGCTTCATCAAGCGTAATGCTCGCAAATTCTGTCTCCGCTAGCATTTCACCGTCCTGTGAAGCCGTACCATACGTCGTCAGTACGACGTCAGGCTGCAACTGGTGAATGAGTTCTTTAAAGTTCTCGTCTTTCGCTCGCATCGGACCGTAATGGGCATGGACTGAAAGAGAAGGTGCAAACCGTTCAAGTTCTTTTTGCCAGTTGCCAAGTACACTTGTCGGACAAACGATGAGTGATGGCGTATTTGTATCGGGTCTTGCATGAATGTTAAGCAGATAAGTAATGAGTTGAACAGTCTTTCCAAGCCCCATATCATCTGCCAGACATGCACCGAAGCTATTATCACGCATGAAAGTCAGCCAGTTGTATCCGTCTTCCTGATATGGCCGCAGTTCAGCAAGTAAATCTTTTGAAATGCCGGCAGCAGGAAGACCTTTTTTATCGGACAGCATTTCCATATAACCAAGAAGTGATTTCTGCATCGTAAAAGCAAATAATGGATCATCTAAATCTTCATCCTCTTCAAGAGGGACTATTTCTTCAGGAATGTCTTGGAAAAGTAAGTCTTTAACAGTCCATTCCCCAGCGTCCGCACGGTCCATCAGATCGCGAATTTTTCTCAGCCACAATGGATCGATATGGAACCATTCATCGCCGGAGCGAATGTATTCACGGTTTTCATCGACAAGTTTACGGAAATCCTCGCGACCGATCGTATTACCGGCAAGTGAGAAGTTCCAATCGAAAGACAGCACTTCGTCTAAACCGGTAGCTGATTTATACGATTGCACACCCGCATTGGTCCGTATTCTCAATTTGGATTCTGTCACTGATTTCAGCCATGCTGGTAGGATGACGGGGTATCCGAATGATTGAAGCAAAGGCAAGTCATCCTGGATGAACATTCGTACTTCAGGATCAGACATCGGTGTTGCTAAGAAACTTTCACTAGGAACAATGTCCACTGAACCTAGGAAAGATGTCATTTCAGATTGCTTCTTCACAATGTCATCCGCGTATGGCTTCCACTTGGCAGGAAGCGCTTCTACGGCAGGTGCATTCACTTTCCGCATAGCAGGAGACCAATGTGCCCCGCGTTCTCCTACAATAACCGATTCAAGAAGCCATTCCGTGTCAGTAGTCTCGACTGCTGGTTCAGTCAAGCGGAATGCAAGATTGACCGGCATTGTCGAAACGGTTTCACCCGGCCAGCCGTATGTCCGTAAATGGGGTAACAATGAAGCAAGCAGTTCAGGATTAATGCCAGATGTTGAAAGCTTACTACTCACAGCATGAGCGATTACGGCAGCTGCACCTTCGGAAATACCTGCTTTCTTGCTATCAAAACGAATACTAGTGCCGTCTACTTCCGCATAGTTCCATAAGTCGGGGTCGCTCCATGAATTTGCAGCTTCCCGAACGGACGTAAGTAACGCGTCGTCTTCAGCGGTAAGCCCTTCGAAGGTAATGTAGGGGTGCATCGCTGAAAAAATAGGCAGTAGCTTGTCTGCTTGCACGTAAGCAAAGTCTGCGTCTGTATTGATAAGGAGTCCAAAAAGCGCACGTTCATTGTTAAAGAACAGGAAGGAAACAAGTTCGTCCGGTTCAATCTTCAACCCATTGCCTTCTTCCGCGGCAATGGAAAATAGTCCATCTTCCAGTAAGCGAATGCTCAAGCGGAATAGGCGATTTAATGTAAATGTTCCGGTCATAAATTTAAATTCCCTTTCTCCATTTCTTCCATCAATGCGCGAAGTCTGCGGTTTTTTTCACGCACTGTATCAATGTATTGATTCCAAAAGTCGATTTTGCCACTTTTTTTCGAACCGGCTTTCATTTGTTTAAACAATTTGACGGCTCGCCGATAACTATGTCGGTTCTTTTCTTTTATGAAACCCATGGCAAACGTATGAAGGAGTGGTAAGACAGCTGCTGGATCTGTACTCAGTGCCAATTTCAAGCCGCCTGCTTCCGCCCCGTCATAAGGAACACCGTATCTGTGCATTAGCGCTGCCCATTCGGCAAAACGTTCACGTTCAACAAGGAAATCTGCATACACATCGACGCCCGGTTCCCCGTATTGGGCAAACATGCCTTCACGGAGCTCTTCCGAAAAATCAGCGGCTTCAAATAAACCGTCGATTGTGCGCACAAATGCAGGTCGGCCAGCCGAAGAGACAGATTCGTTAACGTAGTCACCAATATAGGGGAGCATTGCATGCATAATAATAGACAGTGATTCTACTTCATCATAACTTTCGGCAAGTTTTGCAAGAGGCAGCCATGTAATCACATTATCAGCTGTTACATTGCTGACCATTTCCGCCAATTCTTCATGTTTTCCTTCCGTTAGATGGAAAAAGGCGATAAAAGTTCGAGATTCCTCCGAGTTTTCTTTCGCAAGAATTTCCAACTCAACGCTTCGCGCGGCTTGATAGGGGAAGAGGTTCTCCCAAAAAAGACGGTAAACATGAAACCTTTCGTTGAACAAACCCGAATGTCCAAGCGCAAATGTCCGGACTAGCTCTTTCACTTGTTCATGAAAAGCGTCTGCTTCAAATAGTTTTGGTTTCGCACCAATGGCTGAAACGCTATCATTCAGTTTACCCAGTTGCTCAGTTAGCCAGTTTTGTACGTACCACTTACCGTAGAAGAATGAGGTCGGTTCACCGCCTAAATGGGCGTTAACATACGACCACCCGGCATCCAGAACATGCAATCGATAGTAAAGTTCAAATAGAGGTTTCCACTCATACTCAAAAGGAATTAACGGAGCCGCTTTTTGATCAATCAAGGACGTTTCATGGATGAACACACCCGGATTTTCAGCTGGCTCAATCGTGCGAAGTGGAATGGTTAGGCGCTTCAGTACATGAATCCATGCTTCAGGTGTGCGTTCAGATATGGAAAGTACCATCTGTTGCGAGTCGGTTCTGCGCCATTCGTGGAGCCATTCAGTCAGAGAATTCTGCTGTGAATATAAGTGGAATATAACGGCGATCCGGTGGGAACACCAGCCGGAATAGCCGCATGTACATTGGGAACTTTCATTATTAAAAAGAAGGCGGACTTGTTCCGAATCCACACCAAAGAGACTTGCAACCACTGTGTTTTCAGATGGGTCGTATACATATGAATCGGTTGCGCCATTTCGGACGAGTGCGACTGCACGTCTAACTACGAGTGCTTCGGCATCTACCCCAGGCCGCAGTGCATGTTTAATGCCATTCATATATTCATCTATTTCGTTTTCGTGCAAGTAGGATACACGTTCGACAGTTATATTCAACGGATCACTCCCTAAGAAAAGCATTCCTTCTATTATACCGCTTTTTAGCAGCGAGCGGAAATGATGTTATCCATATCTTGTTCTTTTGCACATTTATTTATCATCCTTCTAATCGTTTTGCTCGGTTTCGCAAAGAATCCGGTCATTTCAGTCAACAAGGGAGAATTGAATAGTTGCTCGCTAGGACAAAATTGTTTGTATTAGCTCAAGCCTCAAACATCCAAAGAATAAAAAAGTATTAGCAAGTAACAGCATATATACAAGCGGAATATAATAGATTAATGTAAAGATGAAAAGTTAACAAAACATTCACAAAACAAACGCAGATGTGGTAGACTGATAATAAGTAGAATATACAATAAAAGGGAGGGAGAAAGATGCTATCAGTACAAAGGATGACACCCTTTTTCACAAGCCAAGAAGATTACCGTCTCCGTCTCGTATTTGCCTACCAGTATTTCTCCATCATAAAAGGAGGAGACGTATTTCAATTCATTCCATCGGAAGGAAAAGAAATCGTTGTCAATATGAGAAGTTTGCAAGTTGAAAATCTAGGAGAAGTATTTGTTTTTCAACGTGGGAATCGCTTTATACGCTTGCCACTCTACCAGTTGCTTCTTATTTCGGATCTTCACATGCATCTAACAGTAATCCTAGAAGGGAAGATGGGGATCGAATCACAAGAAAAAATGCCGGAAGTGATATCACTTGAAGCTGCAGCGATTATAGAACATTTAGAGGCGGAAAACAGAACGCGTATGATTGATTATGCGCTCGAAACAGATGACATACAATTATTCGATGAACTGACGGAAGGACTGCAGCAAAATTGAAAAATGAAACTTGAAACACACCTGTCGTTAGACGTTAACGGTAGGTGTTTTTTTTGTCTTCAATCCCAAGTGTTATCTATTCTCTCGCTCTATTACAATAACAAACCTGTCAAACTGAATGAAAAGGGATAAGCTCCTTCAGAAACAACAATTCGACCATTGTCGATTTCCCGGGAAATAAGCGAAACAACATTTCCCATAATTTTTTTTTACAGTGCCCTTTTATAGAAGGATAGACAAAAAGTTCGTTTCTTAAACAGTGAAAGAGAGGTTTCCGTCACTTGCAATTCCCTAAACTAGTAAACAGGACATAATTTTAAGCCCTCAAACATTGCAAATCTCTCAATTTTTGCTAAAGTAAGCATAGGAGAATTTTGACTTCAACAAATTCAGCCATAGTTAGCAGAAGGGGATTACCGCAATGTTTTTTGATTTTAAGTTTTGGCAATTCTTGACGAATCCGTATAAATTGGCGGACCAACTTCAAAATTCGAAGATGCGCGGTTTTAAAAGGCGTTTCTTATTCGTATTCTTTATCGGATTCCTCTTATTCGCACTACGTGATATATGGGGCATGAATACGGAGTCTATTACCTCGCTCCTTTCGACGATGACTACAACCGATTATACAATTGCAAGATATGTTTCACTGCTCGGTGCAATAATATGGGCACTTATCTATATGGGATTTCATTTCTTCGGGTTTGCATACATACTAAGTCGATTAACTGCGATTCCATTTAAAAAATTAATGCCCTTGCAATTGCTTGTAACAGGTATTCTCTTGCTCGAGAAAGCGGTTATTTTCTTTGTGTTCACAATGAAAGGGGCGGCAACAAGTGTGTCGTTTCTATCTTTCGGACCGCTTGCAGCAACTTTTCTTAATAACTGGTACATCATTCTTTTCCTCAATCAATTGACAGTGACGACCGCGATTATTATCGCACTTCAATATCAATTCATCCGTTCATATACGGGCGGTATTGAACGTAAAGGGTTTTTCTGGGTTCTGATAGGAATTCATGTAGCAATGGCACTCATCGTAGCAGCTGTTGGATTTATCCCGCTGGAAGACTTATTCCATTCCCTCATAGAAAGGGGTGTCGGCAATGAGTAAAGTAAAGAATATTGCTGTAACCGTTGCAATCAGCTCGTTTTTGGCAGCAAACTTCTATCTGCTCTTTTCTGATAAAAGCGTCATCACCAAATCAGTCTATGTTGATCAATTTGAACGAATGACAAGCAGTGATTACCAGGAGAAACTACCAAAAGAAGGATTTGTTGCGCCAGTTGAAACGTATACGGTCTACATTGACGGAGAAGATACAGTCGATTCATGGCTCGTAAAAGAAGGTGACCCTGTCACGGTCGGGGATGAAATCGCGATTTTGCAAACAGAGCGTGCAGAAGGTCAACGTGCTGTCTGGGAAGCAGAACGTGATGCGCTTCTACAGCAGTACTATTCGGTACAAAGCATGATTTCCACTTTGGAGTCCGAACGCCAAGAAGCGCAATCCGATAGTTCATCGAACGTCAATCGACAAGACAATGTCTCAGAAGGTGCAGAAGACACCAAGCTTGAAGTAGGTTTGAACGTGGATGTCAACGTTGATGTGAAACAGGATGGTTCATTTGCGCAAGCAATTGCAGCCGCTGAACAGGATTTGGCAGAAATTGATCGTCAGCAAACGGTTATCGAAGCACAGCTGGCCCAAAATCCGGACAGGCCCGCATTGATTAGTCCTGTGGACGGTGTCGTTTCAAAAGTGACCCGTGTCGGTTCCACGCTTGCCGTCGATATTTTCAGTTCACAAAAAGCGATTGTCACGTATACGAAAAACGAAGAATGGCTAAAAATTAAAAATGGTGACCCAGTAATCATTCAAGGTGCTGGCTTCGAAAATGCTGTGGAAGGAACTGTGCTATCCGTTTCACAAGCACCTGCTTTGGACAATGAATGGCTAAATGCATATAAGGCACTTGACGATACACAGGTTAAGAATCCGCTAAGCTATTATGAAGTTCGTATTTTAACGGACGAGGCAGTAGAATCTGTTCCGTACGGATCCAACATCAACGCAGTTGTTATCGTCAATGAAGCCACGGATGCCATCTCTGTAAAAGAAAAATGGCTAAATGACTTGTATAAAGAAAGTGCGTCTGTATGGATGATTAACAAAGAAGGACGTGCCGAAAAGAGAGATGTAAAAACCCCGTTTGCGTGGGAAACACGTGCGGTTGTGACGGAAGGTCTAACACTTGGTGATGTAGTACTCGAGGAACCATCGCTGGTGGAGTATGTATACGAACCAAAAGTGTTTCTACCGATACCTACCGACTTGCCTTCAAAGAAAGAATGGAGAGCATTCGGATGGAGAAATTACGTGAAATATATACTAATTCGATGAAGTACGAACCTCGCAATTTGCGGGGTTTTTTCTTTGTTTAAAACACATAGATTCACAAACTGTAATCTGTTTGTAACAGTTTACATGTTTCAGATGTGAGTGAAGGGGTATTTTCTAGACTAGCAAGCCAATTAGCTTTTCACAAAATTCTAGGAGGCGTTATGAAATGGTTACAAGACATGTAGTGGGACATTATCATACTGAGGCTGAAGCAATTGCAGCAATTGAAGATTTGAAAAGACAGGGTTATGGATCAGATGAGATATCGGTCATGAGTAAACATTCAGAAGACGTTGAAGCCATTGCAGATGAAACAGGTACACATGCAGCTGACGGTGCAGCAACAGGAGCGGCAACCGGTGGAATTCTTGGCGGACTCGGTGGTGTTCTTGCTGGAATCGGTGCACTCGCCATTCCAGGAATCGGTCCAATCATTGCAGCCGGACCAATTGTAGCTGGTATCACTGGTGCAGCTGCTGGAGCGGGAGTCGGGGGACTTGCCGGCGCACTTATTGGTATGGGTATCCCTGAAGAAGAAGCGACACGATACAACGATTATTTCAATGAAGGCAAAATTCTCGTGTTAGTAGACGGCGATTACACCCGTCCGGACGATCCATATCGCCCACTTATCTAACTAGGAATATAAACTTTAGCTTTTTTTCAAATCTCTGAAACAGCTATCAAAATAGATGCGATGTGTCGTCAATTAATGGCGACATATCGCATCTTTTTCATTGTTTCCTTATTGAGAGAGTTGTGATTTAGAGTGCACATTTTAGATCGCTTGGCGCTTTGGGGATGCCTTTGCAGCCACCGAAAAAGTCCGAATTCCTACAATCCCGTTGATTTCCGTTCCGAGCGGACGCTTTCCGCGGGCACGGCTTCAGCCTCCTCGTCACTGCGTTCCTGTGGGGTCTTCAGCTCGCGCTTTTCCCGCTGGAGTCGCCGCTCTTCACTACAATCAACTAGTTCTTACTATAAAAAAGAACTTTTTCAGTGCCCTCGATGCCTTTCGCCCTGAGCCTGGATAGGCACTTCGCATCCAGTCTCACGGCTTCGGCGACCCCTTTGCCGCGCCTTCGCTGGGGTTGTTCATTTTCGTGAGAGTGATTTTTAGATGTATGGATTGAGATATAATGTGAGTACTATTAGATACTAATTTCATTGAAGGAAGACACACTTCAGATTGCAAATCTACTTCCCAATAACGTAATGGGCTTTCTTACATAGACCTTCCAGCGAAGGCGCGACTTCGTGGTAGCCGGAGCGATAAGACTGAAAGAGATTTCCTTTCTGGCTTATCGCGGGAGGCATCCACAAAGCGCAGAAGCGGTATTAGCAGAATCTCTAACTCCATCCCATGCCGAAGCAATATCAGCACAATCTCCACTCCACAAAGTCCCTTTGAACGATTTATCACAAAGTGTATTTTGTATCATTACCACACTAGTAAACTTATGGTAAATTAATGGTGTTACACTATTCTGACTAATTTGGCGAAGGGGGACTCAAATTTGAAGAAGAACACGTTCACAAAGCGGTTCAGTGCTTTCTTGGCTATCGCAATGATTCTATCATTACTGACACCGTTTTCAGCGTCAGCAAATGCAGAAACAGCAAGTGCACTGCCATTCAAGCCAGAAAATGCTAATGAAAGCATCATGCAACAAAAAGCGGCCATCGCGGAACAACTAAACACACTTGAAGGCGGTTCCAAGCTGCACAAAGACCTACAAGGATTAACAGGAAGTGAGCAAATAGCCATTATTGTTCACCTATCCGAAAAACCCGTAGCCCTCGAAAAGGGGATCAAAGAGCTAAAAGGGAAAAAACTAACAGCAACAGAAAAAGCAACAATAAAATCAAAAGTGAAAAACCAACAAGCAATGGTGAAAAAAGAAGCTCAAATTAAAAACATTAAAATCAACGAGAAATTCGCCTATGATACGGTCCTAAACGGTTTCGCTGCAACAGTTAAAGCCGAAGACCTCGAAAAGATGCTCGACCTTACCGGCGTTACGCTAATCGAGCCGGATACGGAAGTACATGCACTCGAAGAAACAGTCACACCTGTATCCGGAACAGTCGATGCAGCAATGGATACAAGCATTTCATTCCTCGGAATCGAAAAACTATGGGATGAAGGCATTGAAGGGCAAGGCATTAAAGTCGCGGTGCTCGACACAGGCATCGACAAAGACCATCCGGATTTCGCTGGAATTTATAAAGGTGGCAAGAACTTTATTCCGAACTCTTCCACATATACGAAAACGCGTGCAGCGGACGACGCATCAGAAACATTACCGTCTGAACGTCCTGCAGGAACGCCTGAATTCAATGCGAATGGAAGCGCTTTCTATACGTCTCACGGTACGCACGTAGCGGGTACAATTGCTGCAATCGGAGACAATCCATACAATGTTAAAGGGATTGCACCGAAAGTAGATTTATACGCATACCGCGTTCTGGGTGCGTACGGGAGCGGATCTACGTCAGGTATCGTTGCAGCCATTGAAGAAGCAGTGATTCAGGAGATGGATGTTATCAATCTATCATTAGGTGGCGGAGCAAACTCTGAAACAGATTCAGGCTCATTTGCCATCAATAACGCAATGATGGCCGGAACAATTTCAGTAATCGCAACAGGAAATTCTGGACCGAATCGCGGGACAATGGGGACACCTGCAACAGCGCGACTTGGAATTGCAGTCGGCAATACAACAAATCCTGAAGCGCATTTCGACAGCAATGTAACAGTAACTGTTGGGGACTACAAACTATCAAAAACAATGAACCTAATGGGAACGACATTCGAAGTAGATCTAGCTTCGCAATTAGCAGATGAGTACGAAGTCGTAGGAATACCCGGAATGGGTACAAAAGCCAATTATGCTGGCTTAGATGTAAAAGGAAAAGTAGCACTTGTCTCACGTGGAGAAATTGCCTTTGTGGACAAAATTGATGCAGCAAAAGAAGCAGGTGCAATTGCAGTCCTGATTCATAACTTTACAGGCGGTTCAAATGCGCCACAGGCTTCAGGTACATTCCTAGGTGATGCATTTGAATTCATCCCAACGTATGACTTGTCCCAAACAGACGGCGAAGCAATTCGCGCTGCGCTTACGAATGGACAAGGCACAGTAACATTCTCAGGTTTCAATAAAACCATGACAATCGGTGACGAGGTAAACGCATCTAGTTCACGTGGTCCGTCAACGCCGAACTTTGATATTAAACCGGACGTCAGTGCACCTGGAACGAATATCATGTCAACAATTCCAATGTACAAAGACGACAACCCAACAGCAAATTATGACCAAGCATTTTCACGTAAAACAGGTACTTCGATGGCAACACCGCATATCGCGGGTATCGCAGCACTAGTTAAACAAGCGAATCCTTCTTGGAACGCGTTTGACGTGAAAGTTGCTTTATCCAACACAGCAAAAGTTTTGGACACAGCTAAGTATGATGTCATGGCGCAAGGCGCGGGGCGTGTAGACGCTTACGCGGCAGCACATCCATCTGCACTTGCTTATGCAATTGATACAGCGGTACTCGACAATAGCAATGCAGTGGTCGAAAACAAAAAAGGGACAGTCACATTCGGTCCTCAATCCATTAAAGACGGCAACATTTCCGTGACAAAACAGATTCTTGTGAAAGACGTGAAAGGCAGCAGTGGAACGTACAATGTAGCAGTAGATGTTACGAAATCCTTCGCAGATGCACAAGTAACAGTCGACAAATCTTCATTCACATTGAATAATGAGCAATTACTGACAGTTACATTGACAGCTTCTCGACAAGCAAATGCAACAGCAGGTTCTGAACTGCTTGGTTATATCCAGATCACAGGCGGAGACACTGAAATGTCATTGCCATTCGCAGCGGACTTCAGCGGGGTAGCTGCCGTAGAATTCAAAGACTTTGAAATTACGGAAACGGACTTGTCATTTGACGGGGACGGCGTGCAAGATGAAGCAATGCTTTACTTCACCGTAACAGGCAATCTCAAAACGAACTACCTAGAAATTTGGGATATCATGAATCCAAATGGCGGCTTTTACGGTGACGGTTATATCGGTTACCTCTATTCGGGGACATCACTACCAGCAGGTTCATACCAGCTTGGAGTGAAAGGGCAGTATATGCCTTGGACTCCGGGCGCAGTGCTTACAAAAATACCCGATGGATTATACACATTTGACTTCTCAGCACTAACGGTTTCAGGTACACCACCTACCGTCGGCGGTTACGTCGGACCGATTGTCGTAAAAACAACTGATCCAGAAATTGCAGGTTCGGTTACAAATGGACTAGCAACTGGGCAAGTGACGGACAAATACCTGGATTATAATCCGGAACTCGCAAAACATGGTCTAAACTATGAAATTAATACAAAACTAAAAGCATCTTATGTCTTAACTCAAAATGGCGTAACAGGTGAGCCTGTTGAATTCAAACTGGCAGCAGACGGGTCGTATTCATTCCCTGTACCTGCATTTAATGAGACAACAGATTCACTTAAAGTAGTAATTAATGATGCAGCAGGAAATAGCGGTGAAAAACTGCTCGACGGCGTCACATCTGATGTAGTCACAGTCGCTGTCAACAAAGAAAGCCTAGCACTTGAAATCGGTGCGACGGAACAAGTAACAGTAACTGAAACGACAACAAAACCGGACGGAACTAAAGAAGACAAAGACGTCACGCAAGGTGCAACATTCACGTCTGCCGATGAAACCGTAGCGACCGTCGAAAATGGTATCGTTACAGCAATCGGTGCAGGTACAACAGACATCACAGTCAGCTACAAAGAATTTACTGCAACGATTGCTGTTGAAGTAGCGGCATTAACGGAAGTTCCAAAACACTTAGTAACGGAAGATGAAATCGCGGGTCAAGTAAATGATAAAAAGGCAAAAGAAATCCAAATTATAGTTTCGCCGTCCGAACAGGAATCCACAATCGAATTCAGTGCTGCAATCTGGCAAACGATTGAAAAATCCGGTAAAAACCTAGTCATTACAAAAGGCGAAGCTTCATACAAATTATCGAAAAAAGCGATCGGAAAACTAGGGAAAGAAGCTGGCGGTGACGTGACAATCACACTCAACACGGCTGACGCGTCATCAATCGCAGATGCAGTATCCGAAAACTTCACACTTGGTCTAGAAGGCGGGAGCGGAGAGAATCGGTTCGCATTGACTCATTTCAATGAAAAAATCGAAATCAACCTTCCAATCGACGAAACCAAAGTGAAAAAGACAAACAAAGTGGCTGTCCTCAACCTTAATTCGAATGAAAGATATAAAGCAAAATACAAAAACAATAAACTCGAATTCGAAACAAAAGGTGCGGGTAGCTTCGTAGTAGTCAATGACTAACTATGTAATACACCTTCCAAAGAATTGCACATAAATCTTTGCTGTATGCTTTCCAATTAAGTAGCTGCAGTTGCTTGGAGTGCAAGCGCGAGACTCCTGCGGGAAAAGCGTTAGGTGAAGACCCCGCAGGAAAAGCCGTAACGCAGAACGGCTTTTGCGACCAAAAGCGTTAGCGTTGGGAGCACGTAATGAGCGACGAGGAGGCTGAGGCAACGCCCGCGGAAAGCGAGTGCTGGAACGGAAACAACAGCCCGTATCATAGGTTAAATTCTTAAATTCATCTTATTACAATATCGTTTTAAGAAAGTGAGATTCCAATTCATCGTATCGGAATCTCGCTTTTTTATTTCCAATAAATTAATGAGTAACCATTGAAAAAAAGGGTATTAAGTAGTATAAGTAGAATTACTATTAATCAGAAAAGGAAACTACTGAAAAGGATGTGCCTATATGGCTGACTGGAATACAAAAGCATTCGAATTACTCGAAAGAAAGCCGAAACAACAAAACTGGGGCGCTAGAAGAGCGGCAAAGGATAAGAAGTATATAACATCATCAGCCTCCGTAAATAATTACATCGTACTCGACTTTGAAACGACAGGATTAAGAGCAGGTGCGGACAAAATCATTCAAATCGGCGCCATAAAATACATTGATCATGAAATGAAAGACATGTTCAATACATTCATTAATCCATACCGCCACATACCACTAGCAGTTACACACCTTACAGGCATTTCAAATGAATCAGTTCAACGGGCGCCAAGCATAGAACAAACAATTGACGAACTGCTCGAATTCATCGGAGACCTTCCGATTATCGCCCACAATGCCTCTTTCGATATGGGTTTCCTGTATGCACTAGACAGCATAGAGGGCATCACAATCCCGACGTTCACCGTCATCGATACCGTGAAACTAGCCCGGAAAAAAATAACACAAACACAAAACCACAAACTAACAACATTGACCGAATTCTTGCAGCTCGAACACGATGCACATGACGCAATCGGCGACTGTCTCGCCACCGCCGCAATCTACCAATACTGCACGCAAAGTCATTTATAATAATCCCCCGCATAATCTGCTAAATCAGCAATAACGGTTAGCAGGTTTTGCTATGATGAAAATATGCATAAAGAAATGGGGCAGTGCGATGAAAAAAACTGTATTTGCCATCTGTACAGCGCTCGTGTTGAGTTTGGTTTTCGGCATACCTATGGGAGAGGCAGCAGTCAAAAAGCCAACCCGCCATGTAGGACTCCATGACCGATTACTCGACTTTCAAGACGTCCGCGTCATCGACAATGACATGAAAGTACCACTGAAAGACATCGCAAAAGTGCTATATCTTACAGTGGAACAAGAATCAGACATCACCCACATCCGAAAGAACGGCATCGAACTCAGCTATGACGACACCATGAAAAAAACAACGAAAAACGGCATAGAACTCAAATTTACACCCATTGTAAACGTCGACGGCGAGCTCTTCATCAGCGTCAAAAACATCGCCCGCGAATTTGGATTCAAAGTACAATACTTCCCCAACCTGCAGACCCTGCGCATTTATCGAGACGACTACAAGCACATGAACGCTGAAACTTACGAAATACACATTAAAAAGTTGTTGGATGAAAAACACAAAGTCAAACCACCAGCAAAACCGCCAGTAGTCAAAACGCCAAGTAAACCACCAGTAAAATTGCCAGTAGTCAAAACACCTATCAAACAACCCGCAAAATCGGAAACAAATGTCTACTTAACCTTTGACGACGGCCCCAACAAATTCACCACTATCAATAACGCCACACTGAAAAAATACAACACACAAGGTTCATTCTTCTTCCTAGGAAAAAAGATGATTGACAATGAAACCATTGTTAAAGCCGTCGCCAAAAACGAAAACTATATCGGCGCGCACAGCATGACGCACGACGCCAAAAAAGTATACAAAACACCAAAAGCATTCATCGGTGAAATGAACGAAGGCACGAAACTCATCCACAAAATCACCGGACGCAATGCCAAACTGCTCCGCGTCCCATATGGCAGCAAACCACACGTCACACCCGCCATGCAAAAACAACTGAACAAATTCGGATACAAAATGTGGGACTGGGACGTCGACTCCTTAGATTGGAAATACACAGACAAAGAAACAAACACCATCATCAAAAACGTCCGCACCGGCGTCGAAAAAGCCTATAAATCCGGCGACCGCAACATCATCATTTTAATGCACGATCGCAGCCAAACAACAAAGGCACTCCCGCAAATCATCGAATGGCTGAAAAAGGAAGGCTACACCCTGAAAAAATACGAACCCGACCACCACATCATCCAAAACTTCCTACAAGACACATCACTTTAAACAAACACCGCCTCGCATCACGAGGCGGTGTTTGTTTGGGTGCGCCCAGCATGGGCGTAGTCTGTAGGGTGCAAGTCCCGAACTGTGAAGGCAGAAGTAACAGTTAGTTTAACGCAAGGGTGTCCATGGCGACGTGGAATCTGAAGGAAGCGAGCGGCAAACCTCCGGTCTGAGGAACA
>NZ_JBYHFQ010000033.1:0-43017 GCF_057669665.1 Sporosarcina sp. Y1004
AAAACCAGTAGAGAAACCAGTACAGGAAAAACCGGTAGAGAAACCTGCTCCTACTAAACCAGCACCAGCGCCGGCACCGGCTCCGGCTCCGGAAAAACCTGCTGAAGTAGCACCTACTAAACCAGTAGAATCAGCGCAAAACACATCTGTTTCCGCGATTGAAAAAGCAGTGCTTGACTTAACAAATGTGGAAAGACAAAAAGCAGGTCTTAATCCATTGCAAACAGATGATAAGTTGATGAATTCTGCACGTCAAAAGTCGACAGATATGGCTTCAAAAGGATACTTTTCACATACTAGTCCAACATACGGTTCACCGTTTGATCAGATGAAAGCAAATGGCGTTTCGTATAAATCAGCAGCAGAAAACATTGCGATGGGTCAACGTTCAGCTGAAGAGGTTGTAAAAGGATGGATGGAATCACCAGGACATAGACAAAATATCTTAACACCTGAATTCACTCACATTGGTATCGGTTATGACAAAAGCGGTAATTACTGGACACAACAGTTTATCCAAAAATAATATAATCGAAGAGTTGTCCTTTGCATTGGAAGCATTCCAGTACAGAGGATGACTCTTTTTTTATTATATTACAGTTTTAGCAAACCATTTAAATTGATTGTACACACTACGCTTTTAACCATCTTCTAACATTTACGAATAGCGTTAATAAAGAAGAGTTTGAGTACTGGGTAAAATCATTACCGGAAACAGTATATAGAATGAAAGGTTATGTTCCAATCAACGGATTTAAAAACCCATATTTATTTCAATATGCTTATGGAATGGTCAACTGGATGCCAGAATACATTAAAATGGAGGCTCGTCTAGTTGTCATCGGAGAAGGAATAGAATCAATATATTACGAGGGTGTCAACCCCATTTCAGATGAAATATAAAGATAGTCGCCCAAAGTTATCCAATATCATGAATCATGAACTCTCTTACTAAGACACTTGATTAAGAATTGGATAGGTTGGTAATAAAAACCGATAATCTGATTCTCTCCCGCGTTATGATAGTTTGCGAAGGGAGGAGTAATGAGATGAAAAAATCGATTGCAGTACTCATGCTCGGTTCGGCGCTATTACTGCCGAACAACAATAATGTAGAGGCTTCATATTCAGAAAACAATGTACAGGTGCAAAAAGTACAACAGTATATTCAATTGTACATAGGGGGGGAGAAACAATCTTTTTCCTATAATCCAAAGTTCGGTAAAGATATTGATTTTGAAAAGCTTTACAGCTTGTTAAAATCATATGAAACAAATAAAGAGGTCGCTGTGCCGACCAAACCAGTAGAGAAACCAGTACAGGAAAAACCGGTAGAAAAACCAGTACAGGAAAAACCAGTAGAAAAACCAGTACAGGAAAAACCAGTACAGAAACCTGCTCCTACTAAACCAGTACCGGCACCAAAACCAGCTCCAACGCCAGCACCGGCTCCGGAAAAACCTGCTGAAGTAGCACCTACTAAACCAGTAGAATCAGCGCAAAACACATCTGTTTCCGCGATTGAAAAAGCAGTACTGGACTTAACAAATGTGGAAAGACAAAAAGCAGGTCTTAATCCATTGCAAACAGATGATAAGTTGATGAATTCTGCACGTCAAAAGTCGACAGATATGGCTTCAAAAGGATACTTTTCACATACTAGCCCAACATACGGTTCACCGTTTGATCAGATGAAAGCAAATGGCGTTTCGTATAAATCAGCAGCAGAAAACATTGCGATGGGTCAACGTTCAGCTGAAGAGGTTGTAAAAGGATGGATGGAATCCCCAGGACATAGAGAAAATATCTTAACACCTGGATTCACTCACATTGGTATCGGTTATGACAAAAACGGTAATTACTGGACACAACAGTTTATTCAAAAATAATATGATTGAAGAGTCGTCCTTTGCACTGGAAGCGTTCCGGTACAGAGGATGACTCTTTTTTATTTTGTTCTAGTTTTAGCTAACCATTAAAATTGTTTTTAACCATTTCATATTTTTCGAGTATGTCAGATAATATAGTTATGTAAACCAAATAGATTTTTGCATCCTAGACACACTTCCGGAAAAAGTTTAAAACTTTTTTACGTTGCGCATACTCTTAAAGAGGTGAGTATGATGAATGAAGTGAAGTCGAATGACAGTTTGATTTTATACATAAAAAATTTATTTCATGATTCGACGGATCTTATCGTACGGGAAGTCAATTGGAAAGATGGGGTCGGCATCGTCTGCTTTTTTAATACGATGACGGAAAGTGGTGAAGTGAATCTACAAATTGATATTATCCGGAAACGCGAGATTGATGAGCTTCCGAATTGGGGTGGAACTGCCGTATCGAGTGTGGAAGCATTTTCAGTACCGAAATTGGTCGAAAGTGTTACAAACGGGTTTGTTGCAATCTATTTCCCTGCAACGAACCTGATTATGACAATTACGATACCAGTTCATGAAGTTCGATCAACGTCTGAACCCACTAATGAATTTGTCATTCGGGGTGCCCATGAAGGTTTTGTAGAAAGCACCGACAAAAATATTTCCCTCATTCGCAAGCATCTTACAATCCCTGATTTAGTCGTAAAGGATATTCGGATTGGTAAAGTAACGAATACGAAAGTCACGTATGTCTACATTGAGTCAATCGCTGATAAAGACGTTGTTCAGGACGTTAAAAGTCGATTGGAAGCTATCGATGCACCCAAAGTATACAGCAATGGACAAATCGAAGATTATTTGGAGGATTCCGTTTGGTCCCCTTTCCCGCAGTTCCTTAACACGGAAAGGCCAGACCGTGTTGTCGCGAATTTGCTGGAAGGTAAGATAGCCATTTTCACCGACCAATCTCCTGCAGTGCTCGTTGCGCCGGTTACTTTTTTTTCGTTTTTCGAGTCACCGGACGACTTTAATGGACGTGTTTATGTCGGAACTTTCTTTCGTATACTCAGATTGATTTGTTTCATGATTGCTATTTTCTTGCCCGCATTTTATATTGCGGTAGTCGGTTTTCATTCTGAAATTTTGCCATTTGAACTAAGTGAAAAAGTCAAAATTGCTGTACAAGATATCCCATACCGTCCAATTGTTGAAGCTCTTATTGTCGAAACTTTCATTGAAGTCATACGTGAAGCGACAATCAGGCTGCCGGCACCGGTTGGACCTACAATTGGTATTGTAGGAGGCCTCGTTATCGGAGATGCAATTGTTAAGGCAGGACTTGTATCAAACTTGATGGTTATCGTCGTGGCGATGACCGCAATTTCAAGTTTTGTCATTCCAAACCTTGAAATGAACACGTCAATCCGACTCATCAGATATCCGATGATGGTTGCTGCAACTCTTTTTGGTTTTTTTGGCATCGCTATTGCGACACTCATCCTCTTTATCCATATGATGAATCAATCTTCACTGAAACAACCCTATTTGTCACCGTTGATTCCATTCGATCCTTCCCGATTCAAAAATGTATTCTTTAGGATTCCGTATTATAAAAACCATAAGCAACAACAGACATTAACGCACGGAGGAGAGGGCAAGCAGAAGGACGGTGAAGAAACTTGAATTTCAATTTGTCGAGGCTTCAGTTTTTTCTACTTCTTTTCATTATACAGACCGGATCGTCATTCTTTTCCTTTCCATCACCGTTCATTATTGCGTCGGGCAGAGATGCGTGGCTTGTGTTTCTCGTTGCCGGAGTCCTTCACTACTTGCTACTACTCTTTTATGAACGGTATTATAAGCGTTTTACTATTGGTCCATTTGTCGGTTGGGTGTATAAAGGGTACTGGCTTTTTGTTACGGTATCATATCTTGCATACATCGACTATACACTTGCAGTCTGGGGGTTCCCGGAAACACCTCAATTTATCGCCCTAGCGGCGATGGTTAGTGTATCGCTGTATGCAAATTTGAGCAGGGCAGAAACTGTCATTAATTTAACGGTCATTCTTATCCCGCTCATTATTCTTTTTATGATATTTCTGCAGTTTGCTTGGGGTGATCTCGTATGGACGAACATTTTCCCTTTAGGGGAATCGACTGGAAAGGAATGGGTTGGAGGTCTTATAAAGGCACAGACTGCTTTCTTAGGAATTGAATTATATTTGTTTTTCAGAAGGCACGTCGATGTAAAGGAGAAAATAAAAGGTTTCCCGTTATTCGTCTACCAAATGACGTGGTTTTCGTTCTTCTTTATATCCATCATGATTACAATGTTATATTTCACGTTCACCGGCTTGCAAACGATCCCGGAACCGCTTCTTTATATTTTGAAATCCCAGGAAGTAACTTTTGTCGAGCGTCTCGACTTGTTTTTCCTTTACATTTGGATGATTTGGAGCATCATTACCGTTGCAATCCTCTCTTTTTCCGCTTTGTATGTCCACCGGCTCCATGCAAACGAGCATCACAAAAGGGATACAATTATTTGGCATGTTTTGCTTGTTTTATTGCCCTTATTCTTTGTGTCAAAAAAGTATATAGAATTATTGAATGACGTAATCCCTTATGTGCATCTCTTATTTGCTATCATTATTCCAGCCATCGTCATCATTGCGAATAGGAGGAAAGAGAAATGAAGAAAATTGTAGTCATTTTCATCACATGTTCTTTCCTGTTGGCAGGATGTTGGGATGAACAATTATACAAGGAGGTCTCCATCGTCCCGCTCATTGGTATTGAGGAAGAGGACGGGAAATTCACGGGATACTACTCCTTCTCCGAAATATCCAATGAATCCATCAGTTATGGGACTGTTAAAGGAACTGGTGTTTCAAAAGTGGATATGCGATTTGACGCAAATCGGAAGACCAGTGAACTTCTTGATTTGTCGCACTTGCAAGTACTACTCATTACTGCAGAGACAGCGAAGTCGGATATAGCAAATACTTTTGATGCAATCTACAGAACGCCACGTAACCGGATGAGCGCTAGAGTGGTGGTTGTAGAAGGGGAAATGGCTCCATATATGGAGAAGTCAGAAAAGCTCTCCATAGAATTACCTGATTACTATCACGACATTTTAGAAACTGAATTAGCTTTATCTGTTCTGCCAGACATTGATATTCAGAACGTTGCTAGACTACTAATTGACGAAGGAATTGACCTTACACTGCCTTTCATTAAAATGTCCGAAAAGATGGGTACTCCTGAAGTGTCGGGTATAGCCTTATTCAGTGAAAAAGTTTTCACGGGACACACATTAGACAAGAAGGAATCCATAATCGTCCAAGTTCTTCAAAAGAAACCTGGAAAGTATGCACTGTTCACATATATGTGGAAAAAAGACGGCAAATCTTATCCACTTACGGTTGAGCTGTCGAGATATAAACGGAAATGGGACATTCGGGACGGCAAGATCGATGCAACTTATAAAATAAAATTCAGTGTAGAGGAATTTCCTCACGATCATTTGGATGAAGAAAAAACAAGGAAAGAAGTAGAGGAATTCCTTTCGAAAGAACTAACAAAGGATTTCAACAAAGTAATCAAAAAATTGCAAGAAGCTAAAAGTGATGCCGTTGGTTTCGGCAGGACAGTTCGCGCCTTCCATCCTAACTTATGGAACAAAGGGAAATGGCATGATACATTTTCGGAACTTGACATAAATGTTAAGGTCGAGGCGGAAATTACGCGGACGGGTATATTGAATTGAATTTATAGAAAACCCGCGAGCTTATATGCATCGCGGGTTTCATTTTTAACTGAATTTCTTTTTCTGAATATAGATGAGTCGAATTGTCAACGTGATAGCACCCACAGTCAGTCCGGCAATGAGTCCGACCCAGTAACCATACGGACCGAGATCAGTGAACGTCGCCATCACATAGCCGATGGGTAAACCAAGGACCCAGTAGGAGACAATCGCCATGATGAATGTCATATTGACGTCCTTATAGCCCCGTAATGCACCTTGGACAGGAGCCTGTATCGCATCCGACATTTGGAACAGCGCGGCATAGATGAAGAACTGTGTTGCCAATCCGATAATTTGTCCATCTGTGGTATACAGGGAAGCAATTGGAGCCCTGAAAACGAGAAGAATCGCAATTGACACAAAGCTGAACGCAATGGCAAGCCCAACACCGAGATAACTGTACTGTTTAGCATCGCGCATCTGTCCTGCACCGACAGCCTGACCGACAAGTATTGTTGCGCCCATCGAAATGCTCATTGGCAGCATATACAACAGCGATGTGAAATTAAGCGCAATTTGGTGTGCGGAAATAACCGCAGTTGAATAGTTACTCATCATTAGTGTTACAGCGGAAAAAATACTCGTTTCCACGAAGATCGAAATCCCAATCGGCACGCCGATGAATAAAATCTCTTTCCATCTTCTGAATGAAATTTTCCCCCATGCTTTAAACAGTTGGTAGTCACTGAATGATTGGTGTCTCCAGGCGACACCATAGGCAATGAAAAAAATGAGCCAATAGGTAATCGCAGCCGCATATCCCGCTCCTGCTCCACCGAGTTCGGGAAAGCCCCAGTTCCCGTAAATTAGAAGATAGTTCGTAAAGATCGTGAGAGGTGCTGATAAAAGAATAATGGCCATTGAAACGCGCGTTGCGCCGAGTGCGTCGAAGAAACAACGTAATACAGTATAGGCAAAAAGAGGAAATAGCCCTAAGCTCATCGCTTCTAAATAGTCGGCCGCAACAACCCGAACTTCATCTTCAAGCGGCATCGATTCAAGTATCGGTGAAACCCCATATCGTATGATCAGAAATACAATAGCAGCGAGGGCAACTGACACGTAGAGCCCTTGTTGTACAGAAAATTTCACTTCATCTTTCTGGCGAGCTCCTATAAGATGAGCAATAATCGGCGTTAGCCCCATCAAAATTCCAGCAAGCCCTGTATAGACAGGCACCCAGAAAGAAGAACCTATAGTGACGCCGGCAAGATGGTATGTATCATATCGCCCTGTCATAAGAATGTCGAAAAACGTCATCATATACAGTGCGACTTGTGTAACCAGAATCGGCAATACGATTGTCGCCAATCTTACCGATTTTTTCTTTAGTGGAACTGCAGTTTCCAAACAAATCACCCTTTATTCTTCAATTAAACACTATTATACCATGCTACGTTTGCTATAATAGCAAAGAGGTAACGTAAAGTTGTAGCATATTTCTTAATGTAGAAGAGGTGAGTGGACATTAAAACGCCGGTTATATTATTAACAGGGGGCGGTACAGCAGGACACGTATCTGTGAATGAAGCACTTATCCCTGTATTCAGTGAAAAAGGATATGAAATCCATTATATAGGCTCCCACGATGGTATCGAAAAGGAATTGATTGGTGATGGTCATCCCGAAGTTATTTATCATGCCATCCAAAGCGGGAAACTGCGTCGTTACTTTTCTATGAAAAATTTCACGGATCCTTTCCGTGTCGGGGCTGGTGTTATCCAGGCATTAGCAGTCATCCGGAAAATCAAACCGGAAATCATTTTTTCTAAGGGTGGATTTGTTTCAGTCCCTGTCGTATTAGCTGCGAAAATGACGAAAGTGCCTGTCGTTATCCATGAATCTGATGTGACGCCAGGGCTTGCTAACAAAATGGCATTGCCTTTTTCAAATCATATCTTTACCGTGTTCGAACAGACGCTGAATTATGTTCCAGCTGGGAAAGCGACGTGTTCGGGTGCAATCATTAGACCGGAATTGTTCAATGGTGTTCGGAAAGAAGGTTTGCGAATTGCGGGTCTATCAGGAGAAAAAAACGTGCTGATCATTATGGGAGGCAGTCAAGGTTCGGCCGTGCTAAACGAAGCTGTTCGGCAAGATTTAACTAGGATTTTGTCGAAGTTTGATATAATCCATCTCTGCGGGAAAGGGAACCTTGATGAAACTCTTGAAAGTACCATGGGTTATAGACAATTCGAATACGTGACGGATGGTCTTCCGCATTTATTGGCGGCATCTGATTTTGCGGTTTCAAGAGCGGGTTCGAATGCAATCTTTGAATTGCTGGCATTACGAAAACCAATGCTACTTATTCCGCTCTCCGCTGCAAAAAGTAGAGGGGATCAGATTTTGAATGCTGCTTATTTCGAATCACTCGGTCTTGCGCATGTGTTGAAAGAAGAAGATATAGGGCTTAGTCCACTATCCGAAGAATTCTTCACTTTTGTAGAAAAGAAGGGTAACTTGATAGAGAATATGAAAAAAGTTGCTACTCCTATAATACCGGAAGAAATGGTTGAAATGATCTTGTCACACCGGAAATAGTCGAAATGGAGATTCTCTCATTCTTCACTTATATCTCGAATAGTTGCAAGGCATGAAAATTCGGTGTATTCTTGTTCGTGGTAATAAAGTTAATGATTTTAACGCTAAACCCTTTCAGTTAAAGTGTTTGCGTGGTAATATTAACAAGAATTAAAATATAAACACAATATGCCTGTTGGCAAATGTGGAGGTCATTTTACATGTCGAATAATGCTGACGCCCATCGTTCCCCGTATGCTGCTTTTTCGGGTCCGAACCTTGGGTATATAATGGAAATGTACGAACTCTTCAAAATGTCACCTGAGTCTGTAGATGCTGAACTTGCCGAGATGTTCAGCCGTTTTGGTGCGCCTGAAATGAACGATTTGGGACATAACAAATCGGTGGAAGCAGTATCTACCGGAGATTTTGGAAAAGTATTATCCGCTTATCAGTTGCAGTCTGCCATCCGTACATACGGACATCTAGCAGCAGATATCTATCCGCTCAGTGATCGTCCAAAAGATTCAACACGACTGGAGCTTTCCACTTATGGACTATCTGAAAATGACTTGAAGGCAATGCCGGCTTCACTCTTCTTCAAAAATGTCCCATCCAGTGTAGAAAACGGACTTGAAGCAGTAAACTACTTAAAGTCCTTGTATACGGGTAAAATCGCCTATGAATTCGATCACGTAATTGATGAAGAAGAACGAAATTGGATTCAATCCAAAATAGAGAACGGAAATGTATCCACAGTATTTTCCGCTGATGAGAAAAAAGCACTTCTCGAACGATTGACGAAAATTGAAGGTTTTGAGAAATTCATCCATCGTACTTTCGTCGGTGCGAAACGATTCTCTATTGAAGGTCTTGATACACTAGTCGTCTTCCTAGACGAACTGGTTCGTCTTTCTGAAGAACAAAAAATGAAAAAAGTATTGATCGGGATGGCCCACCGTGGCCGCTTGAATGTACTAACACATATTTTAAATAAACCCTATGAAATGATGTTTGCACAATTTGCGGGTGTCCCTGAAGACCCGTTCCTTCCTGCCGACGGTTCACTTGAAACGACACGGGGCTGGTTCGGTGACGTGAAATACCATATGGGTGCTCTCTATAAAGGCGAATCAGGCATGCAACGTTTTCTTGCATATAACCCGTCACACTTGGAAGTCGTCAATCCCGTTGTTACAGGGCAGACAAGAGCTGCACAGGAAAACACGGATAATCCTGGTATACCTGTACAAGACCCTGATGCTGCATACGCTGTACTCATTCATGGAGACGCCGCATTCCCAGGACAAGGTATTGTTCCTGAATCATTCAATTACAGCCGTGTACGCGGTTTTAAAACAGGCGGTTCCATTCACGTCATTGCGAACAACATGATTGGCTTCACGACGGAATATTACGATTCTAGATCGACGCATTATTCATCAGATCCTGCAAAAGGGTATGAAGTACCCGTCCTGCATGTCAATGCGGATAGCCCAGAATCAGTTATCGCGTCAGCTTCATTCGCATTTGAATACCGTAGAAAGTTTGGCAAAGATATTCTGATTGACCTTCTCGGCTATCGTCGTTATGGACACAACGAGATGGATGAGCCCCTTGTTACGAACCCGGTAATGTATCATACAATACATGAGCATCCGACGGTTCGTGAACTTTACGGTTCTGAACTAGCCTCAGCTAACATCATGACTGAAGAAGATGTGACGAAACTCGATTCAGATGTTTTTGCAACGATGCAAGCTGCATACGACAGGGTTAAAGAAGAAACAGCACAAAAAACACTTCTTTCAAATGCTACACCTGAAGCAGTTCTCGCAGGATATCCAAGAGACCTTGAAACTGGTACGGATGAGGCAAACTTGCGTCGCATGAATGAGGAGTTGCTCATGTACCCTGACAGCTTTAATGTGTTCGGAAAACTGGGTAAAATTCTGAAACGCCGTGAAGAACCTTTCAATGGAAAAGGAAAAATCGATTGGGCTCATGCTGAAACGCTAGCATTTGGTGCTATTCTTCAAGATGGAAACCCAATTCGCATGACAGGTCAGGATGTGCAGCGTGGAACTTTCGCGCATCGTCACGTTGTACTACATGATGAAAAAACTGGTGATGAATTAGTGCCACTCCATCATATCAGCGGTTCAAAAGCTTCATTCGTTGCATATAACAGTCCTTTGACTGAAGCAGCAATTGTCGGCTATGAATTTGGCTATAATCTAGAAGACCAAAAAGTGTTATCTATTTGGGAAGCGCAATACGGGGACTTTTCAAATATGGCGCAAGTCATGTTCGATCAGTTCGTCTCGGCTAGTTACTCGAAATGGGGCCAACAGTCTGGACTCGTCTTGCTACTTCCGCATGGATACGAAGGCCAAGGACCTGAACATTCAAGTGCTAGGCTCGAACGTTACTTACAACTATGTGCTGAAAATAATTGGACGGTCGCAAATCTTTCTAGTTCTGCAAACTATTTCCATATTCTTCGCAGACAAGCAAAAATGCTTGGAGAAAAGTCAATGCGTCCGCTCGTGATTATGTCGCCTAAATCACTTCTTCGTCACCCGCTTGTCGGTGCTGACGTCAACGATTTGACAGAGGGTCATTTCCAAACCGTGCTCGAACAACCAGGAACAGGCAAGAAGACCGATAAAGTCGAGAAAGTCCTGTTCGCAAGTGGTAAAGTGGCAATTGATCTTGCTGAACGAGTGAAAGATGGCAAAGGCTATGATCATTTGCATATCGTCCGTGTGGAACAACTTTATCCGTTCCCAGCTGAAAAAATCAGTGATATTATTGCACGTTATCCTAATGTAAAAGATCTCGTTTGGGTACAAGAAGAACCTAAGAATATGGGATCATGGCATTTTGCAAACAATTATATCCGTGAAATTGCAGGCGATAAGAAAGTTTCTTACGTAGGAAGAATTCACCGTTCGAGCCCATCTGAAGGCGACGGAGAATCTCATAAAATTGAACAGAACCGCATCTTGGATGAGGCATTGAAGAAGTAATGTAAAGTGAAGTTATACTAAATAACAGCTATAACTCATTGTAACGGTAGACTAGAGGAGGAATTTATTGTGGCAGAAATTATAGTACCAGAACTTGCAGAATCGATTACAGAAGGAACGGTTGCACAATGGTTGAAACAACCAGGTGATAGTGTTGAAAAAGGTGAGTTCATCGTTGAACTTGAAACAGATAAAGTAAATGTTGAAATCATTTCTGAAGAAGCTGGAGTTGTTCAAGAGCATCTCGCAGCAGAAGGCGATACAGTACTTGTCGGACAAGTCATCGCAATTGTTGGTTCTGGATCAGGCGCACCAGCAGCGGCAGCTCCAGCTGCACCGACGGCAGAAACTGTTCAAAAAGTGGAAGCAGCACCAGTTGCTCCAGCAGCTACCGAAGATGCAAGCGGTTCTGAACGAACGATTGCCAGCCCAGCAGCACGTAAACTGGCTCGCGAGATAGGCATCGACCTTGCAGCAGTATCACCAGTTGATCCAATGGGACGCGTTCGTGTTCAAGACGTAGAAGCTCATGGTACAACTCCGAAAGCAGCACCAGCTGCAGCAGCGGCTCCAAAAGCAGATGTAGTAGATGATGGTCGTATAACTCGCGAGAAAATGACGCGTCGTCGACAAACAATTGCTAAACGTTTACTTGAAGTAAGGCAGTCTACTGCAATGCTTACAACGTTTAATGAAATTGACATGACAAACGTTATGGCACTTCGTTCACGTAAGAAAGACCAATTCTTCGATCAGAATGATGTTCGTTTAGGCTTTATGTCATTTTTCACAAAAGCAGTTGTAGCAGCGCTTAAGAAATATCCTTACGTTAATGCAGAAATCGACGGAGATGAAATTCTTCTTAAGAACTTCTATGATATCGGTGTCGCTATTTCAACTGATGGAGGATTAGTTGTACCGAACGTTATTGACGCAGACCGTAAAAACTTTGCTGAAATCGAAGGTTCTATCGTTGAACTCGCGAAAAAAGCACGTGATAACAAACTTACGATTGCTGACATGACAGGTGGTTCATTCACAATTACAAACGGTGGAGTCTTCGGTTCATTGATGTCAACACCAATCATGAATGGAACTCAAGTCGGAATCCTTGGAATGCATACAATTCAAAAACGTCCGATTGCGGTTGGAGACAATGTCGAAATCCGTCCGATGATGTATGTGGCCCTATCTTATGACCACCGTGTTATCGATGGTAAAGATTCAGTTGGCTTCTTGAAAATGGTAAAAGAATTAATTGAAAATCCTGAAGATCTTCTTCTTGGTTCTTAATTCGTAGAAATAGTTACTAATCGACCCGTTACTGTTAGCGGGTCGATTTTTCCTTATTCATTCCACAAGAAAGGCGTGATTGGCTATGACATTCAAAGATTGGACTACTGCACCTGCAATCCGTACTGTTGTTTGTAAACATGCAGAGGCTGAAAAGTATGTAGTTACAAACGTTCTGACACCTGGTAAAGAGTATGAAGTGAAAAATGAAACTGATGAGTTCATTTTCATACTTGATAACTCTGGGAAAGTCGGGGGCTATTACAAAACATATTTTGAATAATATGATGTGAAGTCTCTATGTTGAAATTTATTTACAAGACAATAACTAAAAGACCGCTAGCCACTCTATGGCATGCGGCCTTTTTAATAGGAGGACTACCCATGAACGCTCTCGTAGAAAAAGAAAAGAAAATTCGGTCGAAAAAAGCACATGGTCACGAAGCGATTCGATTAATACAAGAAGGGGGTTATGTATCCCCTAATCCTAATTTATGGGAAGATGTGCTAATTAGTATCGTATTAAAAAAACCTGTTCTATTGAAAGGTCCTTCTGGTTCTGGAAAAACGAAATTAGCGCAGACAATTTCAAGTTATTTCAATCAACCAATGCAAAGTATAAACTGTTCTGTCGATTTAGATGCGGAAGCGCTTCTTGGTTTTAAAACGATTATTAGTAAGGCGGGGGAAACATTTATAGAATTCGTTGAAGGTCCTGTAGTGCAAGCCATGAAAAAAGGACATATCTTATACATCGATGAAATCAATATGGCTAGGCCAGAAACGTTACCTATTCTTCATAGTGTCCTTGATCATCGCCGTATGCTGACGAATCCTTTTACTGGTGAAGTGGTTTTTGCACATGAAGATTTTACCGTTATTTCCGCTATAAATGAAGGGTATGTAGGAACCTCTCCAATGAACGAGGCCTTGAAAAATCGTTTTGTATCATTTACAGTGCCTTATTTGAGTGGAGCACAATTGGAAGCAGTCATAACAAATTCTCATCCGAATGCATCAAAGAAACTTATCGAGACATTCCTTCAAATCAGTAATGATTTAAAAAAACAAGTCATGAATGGACTGCTGTCCGATGAAGCAGCATCAGTTAGAAGTTTGCTGGATGCAATCGGCTTAGCGGAACATATACCCACAAAACGTGCTGTTCAGTACGCTATCGCAGAAAAAATGGATGATGTTATCGAACGCAGACTTGTCATGGAGTTAGTAGATACTTGGGTGAAATGAGGCGATTAGTATGGTGAAAATGAATCGATTCATACAATTCAATGATGAAACTGTTGATGCAAAAACTCTTTTATTATATGAACGGTTAGGGCGTGCATTGGCGGATGCACCCTTTCTTGAGTTAACCGAGCGAAAGTTGCTTGAATTCCGACCTAAAGAGTCAATTATTTCAATGAGCGTATTTTGGCGTCATCGAACAGAAGAAATAATTCATGCTGGAAGACTCTCTGATATATATTTACTAACATTGGGTTATTGGAAGCATTTCAGCGTTAATGCGTGGATTAATTTCAACATAAAAAACACCTCACAACCACTGCGAAATTTCGCCTCAGAACTAGTAATGATGTTGGAAGAGTTTCGATTAAGCGATTTAATTATTAAAGAAAGAGTAGGGACTACAAGCGTTTTTGATGTGAGAAGGGAAGCGTATGTACATTACCATCGTGGTGTTTTGTTATCAAATATACATAAAAACCACTATGCAGATGCTTTGATGAATCAGCTATTTATATGCCTTCATGAAGGCATATTTACGGAGATGACGATTGACTGGAATGAGGAAGTATTACCACACAGTGTCGATTTCATAACGATTCAAACTATTTTACAACAAGCATACGATTCAAGAAGTACCGAAGACAATATTATAATTGTTGAAAGAATTTTACAGATTGTTGTGATGTCTTTTAGCAAAGACTTGATGCATCAGTACTATTCAGCAGGGGACTCCATTACTCTGGATAATACGGTATTCCACTATCATAAAGGGATGGCTGACGCCGAACAGGGGGAGGAGGCTCCAAAAGAAACAATTGAAGAAGTATTCCGTTCTTGGCATCGTGAGAGCGAAAGTGAATCAGGTATTCATCTGGAATTTGAACTAGAACATGGACGCTCCGGGAAAAGTGATGCCAACGATGCTGCAAGTGGAGATGAAAGGGCTGCAATTGAAGAAACTGGATCTGGAAATTCAGAAGGTAATGATGATAACCAATGGACAGATGATACGAGTGATAAAACTGAAAAAAAGGATCACAGAATTAAAGCAGGAAAGATGTTCGGTAAAGAGCATATGAACGTGGTATACGAAGCGAAACGGATAGAAGTAGTGGATGAGGTTGACAATCGTCAAAAGTTGTCCATTTGGCGTGAAAATCAAAGGCCATATGTCCGATCTTTTGTAGTAGAAATAAAAAAACGTATCGATTTGAAAGAAGATTCGAGACGAGAGAGACTTATGAAAGGCCGGCTTTCAACAAAGTTAACGACATTAGTCGTCGATGAAAGACCCAAACCCTTTTACAGGAAAAATGCACCTTCTGTCAATTTGGATGCCGTGTTTGGTCTGCTCGTTGATGGGTCAGCATCCATGCTTGATAAATTGGACGAAACAAAGGGAGCTGTACTATTGTTTCATGACGTACTCCGTCATCTTGGGATAAAACATTTAATTTCATCTTATTATGAGGATGCATACCATGCGACGAAGGAGGTACAGCCAAATGTTTTTGGCCTAATGCACACATTTAATGATAGTTATAATGATAACGGACTTTCCATTTTATCGTTCGATGCGAATGAAGACAATCGCGATGGATTTGCGATTAGATGGATTGCAAATCAGCTGGCAGGAAGACAAGAAAAGCATAAATTTCTGCTTGTTTTCTCGGATGGAGAACCTTCTGCATTTGGCTATGATCGTAATGGAATACTTGATACAGCAGAAGCAGTGATGGAAACTGAAAAAAAAGGTATTTCCGTCATCCATTTATTTCTCTCGACTGAAGAACCTACAGATGATGAAAAGGCTATCATTTCAATGATGTTTGGTAATAAATCCGCATCTTCCAACTCCGTAGATAGTTTTACTGATCAGACATTACGGATATTGCGAAAACTTCTCTCGATTGTGATTCGAAATACGTAATTTTTTTAAAGGCAAAGTCCAGGAAGACTGTTTAGCTAGTTTATTTAATGACTGTCTGAAATTGGTGAAATCTCAAGATAGAAGGGATCCACTGTGTGGAAATTTAATTTTTCGAGAAAAAAACCGCCTTCAAACTGGGCGGTTTTGTGTTCTTTCATGGACAGCAAGAAGTCGCTGTTTTAGTTCTTCTTCCATACGACCGATTTCTACTTCGGCGGCTTTTCGTTTTGCACGACCATCTGCTTGGATAACAAGCGTCTCTTCAATCGTTTGAATTAAGTTTTCTTGTGTCTTTTTCAATGTATCGATTTCAATAATACCACGTTCGTTTTCTTTTGCAGTTTCAATAGAATTGATTTTCAGCATTTCTGAGTTTTTCAGTAACAAATCGTTTGTTGTTTTTGTAACTAGTTTCTGGGACTCGACTGCTTTCATTTGTCGGTTCAATGTCAATGCAATAGCGATTTGGTTTTTCCACAAGGGAATGGATGTCATAATGGATGATTGGATTTTTTCTGCAAGTGTTTGATTTGTCTGTTGAATCATTCGAATTTGTGGTGCGCTCTGAATCGTTATTTGTCGTGATAATTGCAAATCGTACAATCGTTTTTCCAACCTGTCTAGAAATTGAGCCATGTCATTCACTTCTTGAAATGCCATTTGGTCATTGGATAATTCGGCTTCTTTACGCATTTTTGGAATAATGTCATTAGCAATTTCTTCCTGTTTTAATTCAGCCGCAGCTATAAAAATATTCAATGCTTGAAAATATGTTTTATTTTGATCATATAAATTATCAAGCATCTGAACATCGTCTAATAGGCCGCGTTTTGAATGTTCAAGTTGGATACCAATCCGGTCAATTTGTGTACTTAGTTTCTGATACTTCGTCATCATTTCTTGTACAGATCGTGTAGCCTTATTAAATAACCTGCTTAAACCGGACTTTTTCTTGTTGGACAAATCGTCTGGATCTATTTCCGAAAGTTTGTTCATCAAGTCTTTTAAAACATCACCGACAGGACCGATGTCTTTACTTTGAACATGATCAAGCATCTGCGATGAGAACTTTGAGAGTTCGCCTTGTGCACTTGCTCCATACGTAATTATTGCCTCGTAATTGCCAACTGGAATTTGTTCAGCAAGCAATTTTGCTTTATCCCTTTCCTCACTTGATAAACGATCAATCAGTTTAAGACTTTTATCAGGCTCTTTATTGATAGTTTGCATTTCTTGGGGGAGGAGTGGCTCTTTAACATCAAAAGGACTATTTAGTAAATCATCAATGGTTTTTGAAGTGTTATTTTCTGTCATTGTTTGTATCTCCTTTCAGTTCAAGCGGTGTTTTACTATTTTTCATCGAGATATCGACAAAGTCAATCTCCATTTGGAGCTGTTCAATATCAGATGATAATGCGTTCTTCAAGTCTTGCTCTAGTTGTTTGTTAACGTCGCCAAGCGTTTCGCGCGTATTTTGAAGAGCAATGCGAAGATCTTTATCTTTTAGTGGCTGATTGACCAATAAAGCATATTTTGAAGTCAGTTCAACTGCTGAATCAAGATGGGCATAAAAAAACTTTTCTACATAATAGAATTTTCTTGGGTTGGTTCGGACAATACCAAGAATCCTTCGGGACAGATTATTCATTTCATGCAGTTGCTTAAATGCTTGGACTGAGCGTACTTGTCCGTATAGACTGTTTAGTTTTCTGACTTTAATTTTAGCACCTGTAATTTGGTCTTTTATATGACTGTATTCAGAACGGGACATCCCGAGTTTTTTTAAATTGGTTGAATGTTGAATTTGCTTCAAAGCGAAGTTTCCGCCAAGATAAATTGCTACGAGAAGGCCCGTGGCCACAACAATATGCAAACCTAATCCCAGAACGAAAAATAGCCAGGATCCAAAGCTGATCGGTGCAGTGATAAAGTGTCTAGTTAAAAATTGTTGGATTTCTTTCATAATATGTTCAAACCTCCTTTGACCTTATACTTTATACGTTTGAAAACGAATAAAGTTTCATGTCAGTACTTCAATTATACCCGATAAATGCACTGTGTACCTACCATTTGAATTTGCATGTAAAAGCAATTAATTGGACATTAGGTAGGAGTTTGTTAAAATGAAGGACATTAACCTACGAGTTACATAGGGAGGTTTCGAAAAATGTTTGAAGTTATATATATGAAAGCTGATTATGAGCCTTGGTGGATGTTTGATGAATGGGAGGAAACAATCCGTTCACGCCATTCATTCGACGATATTGTTTTGGCCGAGGCTCATTTTAAAAAACTGACTAGCGAATTAAGAACAAAACACAAGAGGGAAGCTATGAAAGAAAATTGCTTTTATGCTTTTTGGTCTGAGGATGAAATAAACTTCTGCGATGGCTGTGATGAAGATCTTCAATTATATCACGGAGTTATCTTGATGAAAGACGGGAAGCCCGATGCTTTCTGTTAAGATAAATAGAATTTATAGTACTTGGACTTAAGAAACGTACGTTGATTTAAAGAGGCGTCCTGAGAAGGGACGCCTCTTTTTCAAGCCTATTCTTCGATTGTTGACAAAGTTGAAGTAACAACGACTTCACCATCATCCATATACATTATAGATTCCCGTTTAACTTCGCCATAACCTTCAACAATATATTTTCGGTTGGTATAATCCTCAGTCTTTTCCTCAATAACTATCGCATGGTCGAATTTCTTATACGGTGTATCTATCGTTGTTTCGGTATCAATAATTGTCCATGTACCAAAAGTAGTTCCTGCTTCAAGAGGCTTTTGTAGATAAACACCACTCGGCTCTAACTTATCCAATTCTTCTTGAGAAGGGAAATCTTTTTGCAATTCCACAGTCATTTCTTCTAAGATGCTTATTTTGTCAGATTCAATTTTATAGATATGTCTAACAAGTGATCCTCCGTTGTTTTCATGGATGACAACATAATTTTCGAATGGACGTGTCACCTGGATATCAAGTTCTGCAAATTCATTTCCTTCTCCTAGATAATGCGCTTTTGAGCCATCCGGCATAAATAGGTCTGACAGGGGAATTTCACCGTCATTTTCATTTTCACTTTCGTTAACGACATTATCTCCAACTGTACCATTAGTTGATCCGGAATTATCAAGGGTAGTTGGCTCTTTTTTCGAACATCCTGAAAAGACTAAGATCATCACTAACAAAAAGATGGGAAACTTTATTCTCCTCATGAAAAACACTCCTTTCTATATGGTTATACCCATTTATACGGTTATCATACAGAATTTTTTATATTCCAATTAGACAGCAAACACCATTTAGTAGAAAAAATTGCCGTTTCCAGTTAAGAGGAAACGGCAATTGCTTATTTCTTTTTATTTTGTTTTTCTTGTAATTCTTTCCATTCAAGGTATTCTTCGTAGTTCATTAGCTTATCAAAAATCGAACCGTCTTCACGTATTTCAATGATTCGGTTTGCGACAGTTTGAATGAACTTTTGGTCATGTGATGTGAATATCATTGCGCCTTTGAATGCAATCAGGCCGTTGTTAAGCGCTTGAATTGACTCTAGGTCCAAGTGGTTCATAGGTTCATCCAGAAGGAGTACATTTGAACTTGTTAGCATCATTTTTGATAACATACAACGAACTTTTTCTCCACCTGATAAAACGGATGGTTCCTTGTTCACTTCTTCACCAGAAAACAGCATACGTCCAAGGAAACCACGTAGGAATGTTTCGGTTTGGTCATCAGGTGAATATTGTCGTAACCATTCAACAAGTGATTTCTCCGAGCCTCTAAAGTATTCGCTGTTGTCGATGGGAAGGTAGGCATGAGTTGTCGTAACGCCCCATTTAACTACACCAGAATCCGGATCAGATTCACCAGCAAGCAGTTGAAGAAGTGCTGTCTTAGCAAGTGGATCTCCAAGAAGAATAACTTTATCTTCTTTAGAAATAGTAAATGAAGCATCTTTCAGCAACACATTTCCATCTTGAGTTTTACTAACATCCTGAATGCTTAGTACGTCATTCCCAATCTCACGACCTATTTGGAAGTTGATAAACGGATAACGTCTAGATGATGGTTTAATATCATCCAGCTCTATTTTTTCTAACGTTTTCTTACGAGAAGTTGCTTGTTTGGATTTCGAAGCATTGGCACTGAAGCGGGCAACAAATGCTTGGAGTTCTTTGATTTTCTCTTCTTTTTTCTTGTTTTGGTCTTGTGACATTCTCAGTGCAAGTTGACTTGACTCGTACCAGAAATCATAGTTACCAGGATAAACTTGGATTTTCGAAAAGTCGACGTCTGCAATTTGCGTACAAACTTTGTTTAAGAAGTGACGGTCATGGGATACGACAATAAGCGTATTCTCAAAATTCATTAGAAACTCTTCAAGCCATTGAATTGCTTTTAAATCCAGTGAGTTTGTAGGCTCATCTAGCAGAAGTACATCAGGTTTACCGAACAATGCCTGTGCAAGTAGAACTTTCACTTTATCGGAACCGTTTAGTTCAGCCATTTTCAATTGATGGAATTCATCAGCGACACCTAGACCTTGTAATAGAATAGCAGCTTCGGATTCTGCTTCCCAACCGTTTAGGTCGCCAAATTCACCTTCAAGTTCAGCTGCACGCATGCCGTCCTCATCTGAAAAATCTTCTTTTGCATAGATAGCATTTTTCTCCATCATAATGTCATATAAACGTTTGTGACCCATAATAACTGTATCAAGAACGACGCTTTCTTCGTATTCGAAGTGATTCTGTTTCAAGAATGCAAGTCGTGCTTCCTTGTCCATAATGACATTTCCTGACTGAGGTTCTAGTTCACCCGACAAAATTTTAAGAAATGTAGATTTCCCCGCACCATTTGCACCAATTAGACCGTAACAATGTCCAGGATTAAACTGTATATTCACATCTTCAAAAAGCTTGCGATCGCCGAATTGAAGACTTACATTACTGACTGCTATCATTCAAAATCCTCCTAAATTCACAATGCTCCTATTATAGCACGAAAGAAAACGCATACGCAACAATGCTAATTCTATATGGTATCTATATTCGATATATCTGAAATACCTTATATTATATCAACAATTCGGCGACGCTGATTAATCGTATCAGTTCTGAATTACCGCATAACTTAGAAAAATGAATCTCTTAGGAATGCTTCTATATTACAAACAATCATGTTGCTGAATTGAGAAATACTGACTTCGTAGGGGCCCGCAAAGATTGTGTGAAATCAAGGTATATTGTAGCAATACATGCTTTCTAGGTGGTAAGCTAAGGAGTATTCCATAATTGTTTTTTACTGCACATACTATTACATCATTTACACTTTCATAAGAAATTATGTATTTTGGTTGAAACGGGTACAAGTCTGTAAATCTGAATTTTGAAGGAGAAATAGAAATGCCAAAACAACTGATAGATAGAAAGAATATTTATATCATTATCGCTATATTTGTTCTTTCCGTTAATATGAGACCAGCAATTACCTCGATTGGTCCCATGCTGGAAACAATTCGTGAGCAATTGATGTTATCGAACGCACAGGTAAGTCTTTTGACGGCAGTTCCAGTCATTTGTATGGGGTTATTTGCCTCATTGGCCCCCATAATGAGCCGTAAGTTCGGTTTAAAACGTACAATTTACTTAATGATAATTATTATTGGGATAATGACTGGATTGCGTGGTTTCGTTTCCGGTTTCCCAGTGCTTATCGCAACAGCGTTTTTTATCGGGATTGCCATCGCTATTATTGGACCACTTCTTTCTGCGATGATAAAACAGTATTTCCCCGAGCGTACTGCATCAGTTATTGGAATCTATTCGTTCGGAATGGGAGTAGGTTCTGCGGCTAGTGCGGGTTTAACTGCAGTATTTTTTGAATCAACTGAGTCTTATCCATTTTCACTAAGTATCTGGTCTATACTTGCTATTGTTGGTATAGCTGTTTGGTACCAGGCAACGAAAACAAGCATGAGCGTTATTCCGTCTAATCCCCAAATTGCCCGGCTGAATTTAAAAACGCTGAAATCTCCGTGGAAAATACGTAAAGCCTGGTTATTTTTACTGTTTTTTGGTTTACAATCATCTGCTTTTTTCTCTATCATTACATGGCTCGCTCCACTCGGAATTTCAAGCGGAATGACATTGTTACAAGCTGGACTGTTACTCTCTATAATGACAACAGTTCAACTTTTTTTAAATATCATTATTCCTTTATTAATGCAAAAATTTCCAGCCCGTAAGTTTTGGCTCTTTCTAATGCTTACTGCAGGTATGATAGCTTTAGGTCTATTATGGACTGGCATACATCCACTGATGTACGCAGGCGCGTTTATAATGGGGATACCGCTTGGAGGATTGTTTCCAGTAGCACTTCTTTTACCGCTTGATGAGACAGACACAGTGGAAGAAACAAACTCGTGGACCGCTATGATGCAAACAGGTGGTTTCATCATGGGTGGATTATTACCTCTTTTGATCGCTATTGTTTATGATGGTACCGCAAACCATAATTACACACTGGTCATCATTTTATCTTTGTATGTATTGATGTTCATTCTGGCATTCAAGATTGGAGATAAAAAAGTATCAAACAAATAGTAAATAAAACTTATAAAAGTGGACGATGAGCCAGATACTATATCTGATTCATCGTCCACTTTTCCTATGTACATATTTTAATTGTGACATAGTTGAATTGGAGGAAATAGCTGATTGCATTAAATTTGATACTAAAGTGAAAAGAGCGCGAGTTAAGCGCTCTTATAGCAGAGTGGTTCAATGGGTAATTAAGATTGAAAAAGCTTTATTCTATTAACAGATGAAGCTTGCGCCAATGATTATCAACAGAATGAAAAGCACAACAATCAGAGCGAAAGAGTTACTTTCGCCTCCTTTGTAATCACGTCCCATACCATACACCGCCTTCCTATACGAACATCTATGTAACATATGCATGAGTGCGTAATAGGGAGTGGGGGAATTATCATTTATCTTCTTGAGTAAGTGAATTTCAGGTCAATTTACCCAAATAAAAGAATGTTTATTGCTAATCAAACAATAACCGTTAACACCATGGGGCTTCATGGTATAATTGAGATAGATTACTGCAACCAAGTGGCCTCCTGTTCGTCCTAGCTTAGATATCATTTTTTGGAGGAATTTACTTATGGAAGATAATTATGAAGGACCTATTCCTAAAAGAAGAAGAAAGAAGAAGCTTCGTATCGGCAGGGTCTTATTTTTAATAGTTACGCTCTGTTTTATAGGAATCGGGCTATATTCGTATATTGAATACAATGCAGGAAAATCGTTGGCTGAAAGCAACGGGATCGACCCAGGTCCTTTCAAGGGCGATGCGGTGGATCCAAAGTATACATCAATTGAAAACTACTTGTTACTTGGTGTAGACGATGATGGAAGTGGTAGATCCCGGACTGACACAATGATGGTCTTGTCATGGGACAAGAGTGAAGGGAAAATGCGAGTCATTTCCTTCATGCGTGATATATATGCGGAAATCCCGGGCTTTAAATCATATAAGCTAAATACCGCTTATTATCTTGGTAAATTACAGACGACAAAAGATACCATTACAGGCATGTTTGGTATACCTATTCACCATTATGCAATTGTCGATTTTGCTAATTTCGAATCAATTGTTGATATCGCTTTCCCTCAAGGTGTTGAAATCGATGTCAAAAAAGAAATGTCTGAGAAAATCGGCGTTACACTATTGCCTGGCAAGAAGAATTTAAACGGTAAGGAATTGCTTGGTTATGCTCGTTTTCGCGCAGATGAAGAAGGTGATTTTGGAAGAGTTGCACGTCAACAGGAAGTGATTTCCGCCATGAAAGATGAATTAGTCAGTCCAGGAATGTTAGCCAATGTCCCAAAACTTTCTGGTGCATTGTCCGGATTCATTAATACCGATTTATCATCAAAAGACGAAATTTCAAGAGCAATTTCACTTTTGATGAAGAAGGGTGCGAAAGTCGAAACAATGACAGTGCCTGTGAAAGGCTCGTATTCCTATAATTCCTATTCACATGCAGGGTCCGTCATTGAGCTGGATATCGCTAAAAACAAAGAGGCAATCTCAAAATTCCTCTCAATGCAACTGAATTAGTAGAACAATGTTAACCAGAAAAGGGGATGTTTATGGAGTTGAATGAAGAGAAGTTGTCGACTACAGCCCTAGAAACGAAAAAAAACGATGGAATGACTTCAAAAGTAATTCGGTTTTTCGGAGGACGAAGTACATTATTCGTCCTCGTTTCAATTTTGTTAATTGGTTTAATCATTTTTATCTTCAATCGAATATCGTTCATCTTTTATCCGATAACGGTTTTCTTCTCCACTGTTGTGTTGCCTGTCATTCTTGCTGCAATTGCTTACTATTTATTGAGACCGATTCTGCGTCTGTTAGAAAAAGTAAAAATACCCCGAATTTGGGGAATACTAATCATTTTCATTGGAGTGATTGGTCTTATAACGTTGCTGGTCTTTCTAGTTTTGCCTTTTCTGAAAATACAGTTTCATAATCTTATTGAAGAATTCCCTACATATTTCGGTCAATTATTAGTCAATACGGATGCTTTTTTACGTTCTTCTATCTTTGCTTCATATTATGAAGGTTTGGATATTAACGTTAATACACTCTTGGATTCCGTACAAGGTAATATAGGCAAGTTCTTCACTGATACAGTTGGCGGAATTGCGAGTGGTGTAACTTCATTCATCTCAGCGCTTACGGGTTTCATCCTTGCGATTGTGACGGTTCCTTTCATCTTATTTTATTTGTTGAAAGATGGAGAAAAGTTACCACAGCTCATCATTAAGATGTTGCCGCCTCGTATGCGCAAAGATGCTAAAGTCATTTTTCATGATGCAGATCACCAAATCAGTTCCTATATTCAAGGACAAATTTTGGTTGCGATTTGTATTGGGGTTATGGTTTCTATAGGCTTTTTAATAATTGGAATGGAGTATGCATTATTGCTAGGGGTTCTGGCGATGTTTACGAGTGTAGTTCCATATCTCGGACCTCTTATCGCGATTATACCTGCCGCCATTATTGCGATTGTCACATCACCATTAATGCTCTTCAAATTAGCTGCTGTATGGACAATTGTTCAACTGATTGACGGGAAGTTTATATCACCTCAAATTATGGGTAAATCTTTACGTATCCACCCCATAACGATTATTTTCGTGCTATTGACGGCAGGCTCATTGTTTGGGGTTGCGGGTGTCGTCCTAGGAATTCCGGGTTATGCATTATTAAAAGTCCTTGTAAATCATTTATTTAAATTGTTGAAATTACGGTATAATAAGTATGAAGATAATGAGAATCTGCATTATAATGATATTGCTAATCAAGAATCGGGGGAATAAACTATGGTGAGGCAATTTACGTCAACAATCGAATACGGCGAAATGACTGTTAATACAAATGTTGATGGACCAAATATTGCTTTTGGAGAAACACTATCAGGAACTGTTTATATTGAAGGTGACAACAGTGATGAACTTGTCGATTTTATCGTTATTGAATTGTTAAAGAAAACGGAAACTGAGGAAGTTATCATTGCAAAACAATCGATAGAAATGATGAGTGATATCAAATCAAAAGAAACATGGATGATTTCTTTTGAGATGGTACCTGATGAGCGTTGGGAGACAGAAGCTGAAGCCCAGCCGCTCATATTAAAAACAATCGTGCATCTTAAAAATGGGATTGATATTCAAGACGAAGACGAAATTATATATGCCTGACGGTGAACGCACCCTATTAAACTAGGGTGCGTTTTCTTTTTCATTTGGGCAGGTAACTTTTCTTCCTGTATAATTGCGAAAAGGGTTCATAGGGGGAGATTCATAATGGATAAGATCATTCCTGTTTTCCACTCGCTATCAAAAAGCATGCGTAACATTCATAAAACGAGTTGCTCTGCGATTTCTGTTGTTCAAAGTTCAATCCTATATGAGATATCAATACTAAAAAAGCCATCCATGCAGACAGTTGCTGATGCTGTAAGTATGGATATCACAACATTCTCCAGACAAATTGGTACGCTTGAAAAGAAAGAGATGCTCGTTAAAACACCATATACAGGAGATCGAAGAATATATCTACTTTCTTTAACAAGTAAAGGGTGGGGTATGGTTGAAACTATCAATGGTGAAATTTTAAATAAAATGGAAAATGCTCTCGCCTCTATGAACGACTTTGAGCGCGAGACAGTACTTCGTTCTATGCATGTATTGGAAGTTAAACTGCGGGAGTCCTAAACCATTTCACTAATAGAGGCTCCGTTGGCAAAATGGGGATTTCCAACGCTAAGCCTACTATCGCATGAATTTGGAATGGTTTTGTCGATTCGAAAAAAATACTGCAAATTCATTTGAAGTTTTACTAACATGGCAATACTAATTTTACAGAACGGAGAGGATATCACTGTGAAGATCAATCAATTAATTGCGAACAATATTAACAAATTAGATGCAGCACTACCAGTAGATAAATCGTTAGGAATTGCTGGTTTATCAGGTTCTGGTAAAACAACTTTTTGCCAAACAATCGGTGAGGAATCTAAGAAGCGTCTCGTTTCCTTATTGCCAAAGGCTGAATATCAGTATTTATTCCCCGATATTATGCAAACAAATTTCAGTGCCATCAAGATGGGAGAAATGCCTCTAGTCCTTTTTCTAGGAAAATCGTCCATATCGTCCAATCCACGTTCAACAATTGGCACACATACTGGCGTGTTTAAAGAGATTCGTGATACGCTTGCTGAAAAATTTAATCTTTCTCCAGAAGTTTTTTCCTTTAATAATGAGCTAGGCTGGTGTCCAGGTTGTAAAGGACGCGGTACTACCAAAAATGTAGAATGTAAAAAGTGTGAGGGTAAACGCTATAATCCAGACGTTTTACAGAAAAAAATAGAATTATTGGGTCAACCACATAGTGTTTCTGACATCAATAATTTAAGCATTGAATCGATTCTTTCCCTTGGAGAGGAATTACATATTGGTGAAGCGAAACAGCATATTCTTAGAAATATTATCAATATGAATATAGGTTACTTAACATTAAACCGCATTATGGGGACATTGTCAGGCGGAGAATTAACACGTCTTTACTTGGCTGAATTCATGGCAACTAGTGAAAACACCGTTATTATTATTGATGAAATCTCCGTGGGTCTTGATCACCAAACCCTATTGAAAATTTTAGAACAGATTAAACAATTAGGGTATAAGAATCAAATATGGCTCATTGATCATTCTGATACGGTACTGGACACAACGGATGAACAATTATATTTTGGACCTGGTAGTGGTAAATACGGAGGGGAAATTGTTGAAGAATCTCCACGTCCAAAACCAATCTCTTCGGAACGAAATCAGGAAATGCCAACAGAATACTATCAGTTTCAGGATTTATACTGTCGTAATATTCAAATGGCTGAAATTCAAATTCCGAGAAATAGACTTGTAACCTTTACGGGTGAGTCGGGATGTGGTAAATCTACTCTTGTCAATGAATGCATGGCCAAAGACTTTCTGAAGCGATATTCAAAAGATAAGCTGGTAATGGTAGGGCAAAATCGAAACCAATCGATTACTAGTCGGTCAACAGTTGCAACTTTTCTAGATATTAAAAGAAAACTTGCAAAGTATAGTGAAGATATTAATGATATTTTTCAGAGCTCGATTGAAGATATTATTGATGAATTGCCAAATGGAGATATCGCTCATAAACGCTTGAGTTTATTGGTAAAACTTGGACTCGGTTATTTGACGTTAGAAAGAAAAACACAGTCTTTATCGAATGGTGAATTTCAATGTGTCCATTTAGTTTCTGAGCTATTTGCTAACTCAAGGAACCCACATACATTATTTATTTTTGACGAACCTTCAAAAGGGTTATCGCAAAATATATTAAATCAATTCATTGATAGTGTCAGGCTTATTTTGCAGGATGAATCCGTCTCGATAATCATGATTGAACATAATGCTTATATGATGGAAAACTCTGATTTCATCGTTGATTTTGGTGAAAGAATACTTGCGCCTGTAGAGCACCTTGACGTTGTCAGTCATGATGAATATTATCGTCAACAAAACAGCGCGGATAGAGTTGCACCGGTGCAAATTTCTTCAACCATCCATCAAACACATGGAATTAACCGCTTGAATGAAAATCAAATTGCCTATTTTAAAAATGCAGAAAACGTCTATAAGGGCGGAATCTTAAAAAGTTTATCCTCAATGGCTCGTTTGATATATGGGGAGTACGAATCTGAAACAATTGCACCTGTCATTGCCATTGATCTGGAACGTCACTTGTATAGTCAATATAGTTTTCTCTATGAAATTGGCGGCTTGATCAACCATATTGTGGCGTCGCATTCTACCAATAAAGATACGCGAAGCTTCGATTTCTATTATCAAGACAATCATTGTCCAAGCTGTTCGGGCCGTGGTGTGATAGAAGAATTTGATATAGATGTTGTTATTCAGGACAAAACCGTGCCATTCTGGGAGGGTCAATTACATCTAGACGTGATGGAGGTATTAAAATATTATCAATATCCAAGACTGGAATTCATTTTTAATGAAATTAAGAATGAGCTTGGTCATGATATGAGTAAAAGCTATAATGAATTGACAGCAGAAGAAAAGCATACTTTTTTATATGGGTATTGGGAAAAGTCATTTTATGATAAAGCAGCTAAGGCACAGAGAACATGGCAAGGATTTAATAATGTAATTGGGATGTATATGTTCATTTCGAAATCCATTATTAAAGAGCATATGAAAGCATCTAAAGAGATGATTTCATGTCCGATTTGCAAAGGTTCCGTGTTAAATCATCACAAACAGCTCAAATTTGGCGACACGGATATTCGTGAAATAATAAAGCATCCACTTGATCAAGTTTTGAAAACAGTAGGGGAGTTACCGGAACTGGTAAAATTGAAAGCTATTGTAGGCGGCGATATGACTTTGACAGAAGATGTTTCACTGTTAAGTAGGGAAACGCAAGTCGCTTTGAAAATGCTTGAATTAGAACTAGCAAGTTTTGCTGGGTATGAAATGGTACTGCAAAATGTATTGCCATTCTGGGACAGTATTAAAGGAAATATCGAATCCATCAGCAACAATAATCAAGTAACTATTTGTGATTTTGACAATATCAATGAGACGAGAGAAAACATCATTGTTAGGTATTTCACTAATGGAAAATACAAAAAACTAACATATGTTTATGAAGCGTTTGGTTACAAAAAACTTATTACCCAAATTAATAAGATAAAGAAAAGTCAGCCTTGCCCATTCTGCAAAGGAAAGAAAGTCATTACTGAAGATAATCTACATGAGGGTGTAAATAAATTAACGATACCTTGTGTGAGCTGTAATGCAAGTGGTATTAATGATGAGGGACTTCAGGAAGTTGTCGAAGGCATAACAGTAGAAACATGGCTAAATGGAAATGTAAATCATATAGTTGATGAAGGATTATATATTGAGACTGTTGCCGATATTCCAATCTTCAATCGTATTCGTGAGTTAAATAAACAAGATTTAATGGCGGTTTATCAATGCCTTGACCACAATAATTAGAGTAGAATTATTGTGGACGAAATTTATTGCAGGTCTAGACTCGAATTAATAGAAGGAAATCCGAAATATATAAAAGTATTATTCAACAATCGGTTGCTTTAATAAAGTAACGGAAAAGCCCATTTTCTCTGTTTTCATTTGCAGAGAAGTTGGGCTTTTTAATTTGGAATTTACTGAGGGTACCCTAAAAGAAGCTTCATTTGTTAATTAATTGCACTTTACAAATTATTGTAAGGGGTTGTAATTGCAAAATACAAGTATTGTTTTTAGAATATTTGCATTATGCAAGTGAGCGGTGATATCAGCTCCCTAATTAAGGATAAAAGGGATGGTACTTGCATTATGCAACTAATTATTCATAGAAAAAGCAATAATAAATTTCCCGAACTTCAAGCTGATGTTTCAGGTCGAGAATCTAAATGTTAATGCGAAAGTTGTATTGAAAGTGCATACTATTTGAGTAGCTAATTTAATTCGTATAGGGGTTAATAAACAAATGATAAATGATTTAGCATTTTAAAAGAAGATGTCACCAGCATATGATCCATGGGAAGCCTATGCAATATTCGTTGTGAACATTGTGCGGTGGGTTATGTGTGGAGGTGTAAAGACCTAGAGTGGTTTAAGGTATAATTACTTATGTCCGGGCTAGAGGAGATCCCTCATTCGTGGTCCATAAGTATCACAGGCGGCGATCCGATGTTCTCTAGAAAATCGGTAGATCGTTACGTTTTACCATTATTGACGTACACGCATGAACGTGGAGTGCGTACACAGATGAATTCGAACTTAACAATGCCGTTGGACCACTATATGGCGATTGAGTAGGTGCTGAGGCATCTGCTATTTTTTATTGTGTAGCTCTATCTCTAAGAAAGAACATGACTGCTTGAATTGTGTAATCCACCTATCAAGTGCAGATGCGGCTAATTCATATTCTTTGACAATATCTTGTCGGCTTTTTCCATTTCCATATAGGGCTACCACCTGTTTTTGAAATCAGTAGATAACGTTCTACTTTTTACGGACATAGTAGATCTCATCACTTCTTGTGTATTATTCTATTTTCCCTTAATTTATTTGTCCAACTATGTGTAACCTATCCAAAGGTTGAGGAGATTACTGTATATGGTGGAGATAGGTACTCTTAATGTAGATAAGCTAATAAGGAAAGCATTGAGCCTCTAGGGTTTGGTGCTTTTTTGTTTGCTGTAAAGAGACAGATGATGCATAATGGCATCTCACATTGACATAAATTATACCCCCACTCATAATAAAGAGGTATTAATTAGATAGGAGTAGTTTATATGAATAATCAAGTTATCTCTAAATCCAAAATGTCTCCAAAAAATGATCCATGGGAGGCTTATAAAGATATAGAGCAGTATGGTAGATTAACTCTTTCTAGTATAGAATTTACTACCACTTATCTCTGTAATATGAGGTGTAGACATTGTGCAGTAGGACATACTCTAAGCCACAAAGACCCTAAAGCTCTATCTATAGAGTTATTACTGCAAAGATTAGATGAGATTCCTGCACTAAGAACACTGAGCCTTACTGGTGGAGAGCCTATGATGTCCTTAAAGTCAGTAGAAAATTATGTACTGCCTCTATTGAAATATGCTCACGAGAGAGGGATATACACTCAAATAAACTCTAATCTAACATTAGAATTAGACAGATATAAGCTCATAGCACCTTACTTAGATGTATTACATATCTCTCATAACTGGACTACAGAGGATGAGTTTATAGATACTGGTTTTGCTATGATGGAAAGAAAGCCTACTAGAGAACAGAGAAAGACATTACTTGACAGGATGATTACTAACTCTAAGGCTTTATCTGAAATGGGAGTATTTGTATCTGCTGAGACAATGCTCAATGGTAGGACAGTACCTCATTTAGAAAAGATACATAAGCAAGTCATAGAAGAAATGGGATGTAAAAGGCATGAGATACATCCTATGTATGAGCCAGGATATGATAGAGGGACTGCCACTAATGAGAGGCAAGATTCTCTACAAGGGATGAACCCAAGTGATTTTGCTTCACAATTAGAAGTGCTCTCGTTGGAGGAAACTAGAAATGCAATTCATGACCTCTTGGATCACCGTAATGAAGACGTCTGGATGTTGTTTGGCACACTACCCTTTTATCCATGTAGTAACAACAAAGAAGATTTGACGCTGTTAAACAGGATTTACAACAGTAAGAATGTGTCCGTTCGTAATGACCCGGATGGCAGATCCCGTTTGAACGTAAATATCTTCACTGGCGAAGTGATTGTAACTGACTTCGGAGACACTCCACCAATGGGCAATATTCAAACCGAAGCACTTCCAATAATGTTAGACCGTTGGCTTAATCGGCCACTTGCAAAGACAATCAGTTGTCATTGTCCTGCTGTGAAATGCTTAGGACCAAATCTTTTGGTAAAAGACGCTTATTACCCTGAGATGGATTTCACGAGAACGGAATCCAATATCTAACTAAGAATACAAATTGTTAGCCTCCTACCTATAATTCCTAGGGTAGGAGGCTTTCTAAAGTTGTCGGAATTACTTCAATGGAATGGTCATATGTTATACTTAATGCCAATGCCGTGCTATTACTCCGAAAAACCTACAATTTAAAAAGGCAAGTTCATTTGTCTATGAGAGAAAGGATTAACAATGCTCAAACTTCCCTCTATTGGAAATTGAACGACAAAATAATACCCTAAGATGTATTAGAAAAGAACGAGGACACTACTAACAATCTATCGCAAGTAAGACAGCCCACAGACATTAAGTTTATGGGTGAAGAAGGGACTAATTATTATAAATAATACATATGATATCCAAAATAAATTACCATCCTTACCCATTCCGCAATTGAATGGCACGAAAGATAAGCTTCTCGAATGGATTGAGCCCCTAGTAAGCGAAGAGCAATTTCATGAAACGACGAAAGTAATCACTCGATTTTTTGAGGGTAATGGAGAAGCTGAAAAACTGCAAGGAAAGTTATATGAATGGAATAAAAGCATAGAAGGAAGTTGGCTTAAACCATTTTGGAATGCATCCTATTTAAAATATAGAGGTTCTTTGTCAACTGGTATGAACTTTAATGTTTTATTGGATAATAAAAAGTATAGAGAAGACTACACAACGGCGGATTTGATTGGGAAAATTGGTTATTTGATTACTGAGCTGTACCATAGAATTATTGATGGAGAAGTAGGGCCAGTATCGATTAATGAAATCCCCCTAGATATGAGTCAATATAAGAAGTTCTTCCGATCTGTCCGTATTCCTAGATTAAAAATAGACGAATACAAAGTTGCTGAATTTGATAAAAAGAATAATCATGTCGTTATTTTATACAAGAAAAATTTTTATAAAGTCAATGTATCGAATAACGAAGGGGTTATTTATCAAAGTAATGAAATCACAAAGGCAATCGAAAGGGCATTTTCGAATGAGAACGGTGATGGTGAAAATATTGGTATATTTACGACTGCTGAGAGGGACCAGGCTGCAAAGGCATACGAACAACTCATTGTGTCAAATGTAAATGCTGATAACCTTCAGACCATTGCAGATTCGCTTATAGTCATCTCAGTTGATGAAGAAAGTCATGATTCCAAAGAAGCAATCGAAAATATGATGTTAGATGGTACTAACAAATATTTTGATAAGACAATTCAAATTATCATTACTAAAAATGGAGAGTTAGGATACAGTATTGAACATTCTGCTGTAGACGGGACTACGATATTTGCGGTTATTAGCCATGTAAATGCCGGGCTCTGCAAAGAGGACACCGAAGTTATTTACACCAAAGAGAAGACCGAAGTAGAAAAAATGGAGTGGGAAATTTCAGAGGAACTTCAAGAAACCTTAACGAAGTTTCAAAATGATAACATTCGAACCAAGAAAAAGTTTCATGTAAATTCGGAAACCTTTGAAAAATTTGGTTCAGATGAAATAAAGAAATTGAATATAAGTCCCGATGCCTTTTTCCATATGGCGTTGCAAATTGCGCAATATAGAACCTTCGGTATACTGAGGAGCGTTTATGAACCGGTTGCAGTACGTGTCTTTCATGAGGGGAGGACAGAATGCGCAAGAGCTACAAGTATGGAAAAACTGAAATTGGTGACTGCGCTTGAAGCGGGTGAAAAAAGTAATGAAATCCTATATTCTTTAATGAAAAAAGCGGGTGCAGCTCATTCAAACCGAATCATAGAATGTCGAAAAGGATTAGGTGTTGAAAGACATATGTTTGGCCTTGAACAAATGTATTATTTAAATGGAGCAAACCTAGGATTAACAGAACTACCGGAAGTTTTTAACGACAAAGGTTATTTGACGATGAGGCATGATTTCATTTCAACAAGTGGCATGGCATACGACAATGTTAAATATCGGATTTTTGGACCAGTCGTTGAGAGAGGATATGGATTAGCCTATATTTTATTAGCCAAAACCATTTCCATCAACATCTCATGTAATTCTTCGGAAAAAGAAAGTGCAAAGATGCTAACCGATAATTTAGTAGTAGCATTAAATGAATTAAGACATATTGCGCAAAATGGTGTGGATCATGAAGAAACAAATGCAGATTAATTAACCTTTCAAACCAGAATAACGCCAATCCAGATGTCCGGATTGGCGTTATTTTTATACCGTTAACCTTCCCACTTAAAGGTATTACATTTATCATTTTGTGGCTGTTGATTAGGAAAGCTCAGCTACTTCCGAAGACTTAGACAGGTTTACGTCAAAAGTCTATTCAATAAACTGTTCATTCGACTATACTTGATAACATGAGTTGAATAATTGAAAAATACAGAAGGAGGGGAAAAATGGTTGATTATGCGATGGAGGTTCAAGAGGAAATTGATTTTTGGAAGCAAAAAATGACTCGAAGGTCAGGTTTTATTAGTCGTACATCCAAGACCGCACAGAACAGGATAAATGGTTTGATTCCGGAGAAGTTTCATACAGTAATGACAGAGAGTATTAAAAACATGGTAAAAGCAACGCTCTTCGGTTCAAATATGACGACGAAAAAACCACAAACAACCGTATTAAGTTTATTTGAACGCGATAAGTTATTTAAGGAAAAACTCTTGATTTTTAGAAAAACGGCAGTTATTGAAGGAGCTGGAACAGGTGCGGGCGGCATTATGCTTGGACTTGTTGACTTTCCACTTCTATTATCGATTAAAATGAAGTTTTTGTTTGAAGCTGCTAGCGTTTACGGTTTTGACACGGATAATTACGAAGAGCGTTTGTTTCTCTTGCATGTCTTCCAACTCGCTTTTTCAAGTGAAGAAAAACGGAGAGAAACCTTGATTATCATTGAAAATTGGGAGGTTGAGAAACACCTAATTGCGGACATGGACTGGAAGGACTTTCAACAAGAGTATCGGGATCACATCGATTTAGTGAAGATGTTTCAATTAATCCCTGGCTTCGGGGCAATCGTCGGTGCGTTCGCTAACTATAATCTACTTGACCAACTTGGGGAAACGGCAATGAATTCATATCGGATACGCTTATTATAATCCTTTTGAAAGGTGGGGTATTAGTAGATGTTTTTCAAAAATAAATTGTTCATCGTTTTAGTGCTCGTGTTACTTATTATAGGTGGGATATCGTTGGTGATTACATTAGGAGATTCAACAGGAAATAATGCCCGAAAAATAGTAGTGGATGATTCCTCGTTCACGAATATTGAAATTACGGCCGGCAACGCAGCGGTGGAAATCGTACCGACCAATGATTCGGCAACAACAGTAGAATATATAGGGGAAACAAAGAAAAAATCGAAATATGTATTCAAGGCGGATATAAACGGAGACACACTGTCTATTCAATTTAAAGAAAAGCGAGGAAGTTTCTTTAGCTTCGGATTTTTTAACAACGACTTAAAGTTGTTAGTAGAAGTACCGCAAAAACAATATAACAAAATCCAAGCGGAAAGCGATAACGGACGAATCAATGTGGAAAATATCCATGCAGAAGAAATAGTGTTGGAAACAGATAACGGCACGATAGATCTGAAAAATGTCAAGACTTCTACAACCGATGTTGAAACGGATAACGGTAAAATTCTGCTTGAATCAGTTGAGGGCAAGATCAAGGGGCAAACAGACAACGGGAGAATTTCACTTGTAACTGACAATTTGGATCGCCCGATTGAGCTGACGACAGATAATGGCAGAATCGAAATTCAATCCGAAAAAGAACCGACGAATGCTACGATTGATGTGAAAACGGATAACGGAAGAATTGATGTTTTCGGTTATGAAAACAAACATACTAAGTTTGGTAAGGGTGAAAATTTGATTACATTAAGAACGGATAATGGGGGAGTAACTGTTACGAAATGATAGGAGACATTCTATCATTTCGTTTTTTCTATTATTTGGCGTTTTTGATAATCATCTTTTGTATCAACATCGAATACAAGCCTTTTATCGACGCAGGGCAATAGCTTTCCTTTCTGAAGAAAATCCCCTTGTAAAATTTCATTCGCTCTTTTGTCCCCACGTTGTGTTAAAAGGTAATTGTAAATAGATGATGAGATAAGAACAGGCGGCGTTATTGATTGTTCATATGTAGTGGCGACGAACCTGCATGTCGGGTTGTTCTTCATACACGCAATCATTTCTTCAATCATTTGAACGGTGATGAAGGGTTGGTCCGCCAGCATGACGAGGGCGGCATCGGCGAGATTAGCTTGGGCATGTTTAATCCCACATCTCAATGATTCAGACTGGCCTTCATCAGCCGTGGAACATTGGATAATTTTACATCTTGGGTCCGACTTCATTTCTTCAGGCAGCCAATTTGCATCATCCGTATCTTTTGTAATGACATAGATTTCATCGAGCGGCGACTTCAAAGCTGATTCAAGCCCCAAGCTACCTACTGTCATTGTCCCGACAGGCAGAGCCAATTTATCGCTTCCCATACGGCTGCTGCTTCCAGCTGTAAGGTAAATGCCTACAATCTTCATACCTTTTCCCTCCATCTCACTGCTATCAGTTCCACTACCAAGTAAGTGTAAATCCAGTTTCAATCATTTGTTTGATTAACCACTTACTCTCACTTAATTTCCTTCTATCAACTATCGCCATCCAGTCAACCTTCTATTCGTTAGTGACATTCCCGCAAAAACAGTTGTTCAACGATTGAATGAGATGAAGAGGTTGCGCCAACACAGCTCCTTACACCTGATTCGACATCTGTGACGCTGATGCTGCCTTAGTGGAAGGTTTGCTTGCGCCAACTAGAAGTGTCTTGCCAAATCGTTTGTATGACCTGTTGCATCGTTTAAAGCGGTACTGAATGCTGTAAATTGTTCAGTCAGTGTAATAGCGGCATTTTAGCATAAAAAATAACCCATCCATGAGTTATCGGCTCAGATGGGTCATCCCGTCATTGTTCTGACAATTACTTTAGCTATTCAGCACTAGCTTCTTTTCCTAATTGTAAAGTTGTCCTCCAGTAGTAACCAGTTTTGCGGAAATGGATAACCAAGAACCCAGTAACTAATCCCGCGTAAATTATAGTCTTTAACCATATCAAACTTAGCTTGTGCACTGCGGGCATCTTCGAACCAGACTTCGTGAATACGCCCCTCTGCATCAGTGTATCGGTAAAAAGGGGACTGAGCTGTCAAGTCATATTGAATGGACGCTCCATACTGTAGTGCTCGGCGAATGGCTTCCTGTTGACTGAAGGTTTCTGCTTCTTGTCCTTCCTCGTATGGAAGCAGCCAGTCTCGTGCGTAGATTTGAAAACCAAATAAAATTTTATTTCTTGGTATCACGGTAACGGCGTAATCTAGCACTTTTTTTATTTCGTTCAAGGGTGAAATAGCTTGAGGCGGACCTAATCGATAACCCCATTCATAGGTCATCAACACAGTGAAATCAACAATTCTTCCATGTGCTTCGTAATCATGTGCTTCATATAATAACCCTTTTTGTTCACCACTAATTTTCGGGGCAAGGGCCGTTGAGACGGAATAGCCTTCGGGATGCAAACGATCAACCGCACGCTGTAAAAACTGGTTATATAACTCACGGTCCGCCGGAAACACATTTTCAAAATCAATGTTTAAACCTTGATACCCTTTTTCTTTCATGACGTTTAAAATATTGGTTAATAAAACATCTTGGATATCAGTACTTGCTAGGACTGTCTGCGCAAGTGCAGATCCGGCAGCCGTGGCACTGAAATTCGTGATCACTATCACAGGAACGACTTTCTCGGCAGCGGCGGATCGAAGCATTTCAGTATCGTCAATTGAATTTAGTCCGCCATCTTCACGTATCGTGTAGACAAAAGGCATCCAGTACGTTAAATACCGACCAACTTCTTGAATTTCCCTCGCTCCGGTTTCTCCAGTATTGATGGTATAAGCATTTACGTCTATAACCGGTTTATGGACGGGAATGGTTATACGTGTACCCGATAAAATCATATTCGGGTTTTGGATTTGATTCGCTTGTACGATATCTTCTACAGTTGTACCGTAGCGATGTGCAATTTCGGATAAGTTCTGACCAGGCTCAACTGTATGTGTACGTGATGCTGTGGGAATGACAAGGGCTAGACCGCTTACTAATTTACTTGGATTCTCCAATTGGTTAGCCGTTACAATTTGGCTTACTGTGACGCCGTACCGCTGGGCGATTAACCATAACGTTTCCCCTGGGCGTACCACATGGATTTGCATATAGCTCACTCCTTAGCATTCATATCTTACATGTTATTCAAAATGACAAGGAGATATAATCATTTAAATGATTAACATCTATACATTTCTAGTAGTAAATTAATTAGCATAATTGGAAAATCGAGAGTTTTCTGCAAAGTTCGACTTGACTAAACATATTATATTAATTAAAGTAATGTAATAATTGTGATATTTTATTATAATGTGTGTTTTTTAGTTAGCACAGAAAAAGGAGATTTTTGAGATGTTGTCGTTTTTGGGATTTTGTATGATTGCTACCTTTCTTATCTTAGTTATTACTAAGCGTCTGTCAGTAGTCGTAGCTTTCATTTTTGTAGCTGTAGCTTTTGCCTTAATCGGTGGATTTTACGCTGACATGGGTGAAATGATGATGGCGGGTATTATTAAAGTTACACCTACCGCGGTCATGATTGTTTTTGCTATTCTATATTTTGGATTGATGATCGATGTTGGTTTGTTTGACCCTATGATTAACCGGATTCTACGTTTAGTAAAAGGTGACCCATTAAAAGTCGTTTTAGCCACTGCTATTATTACAATAGTAGTCGGTTTGGATGGAGATGGTTCTTCAACATTTATGGTTACAGTTTCGGCGATGTTACCGCTATACAAGAGGTTAGGCATGAATCGTCTAATATTAGCATGTGTGGTCGGTTTAGGAGCAGGTGTAATGAACATCATTCCATGGGGAGGTCCTTTAGTTAGAGCTGCGGCTAGTCTTCAAGTGGAGGTTTCTGATTTGTTTATACCACTGATTCCCGTTATGATTTCAGGGATTTTGTGGACACTGTTTTCTGCCTATTTACTTGGCAGAAAAGAGAGGGAGAGATTAGGAGTTATTAAATTAGATGATTCTTTTAACGCTATTCCAGAGCTAGCGGCTACATCTATAGTAAATAAAGGAGTCACTAAAATATATTGGTTTAACTTACTTTTGACGATTGTTCTCATGGTATTACTCGTAATGGATGTATTGCCAATCGCAATTTTATTCGCTGTGGCATTTGCAATCGCATTATTTGTTAATTTCCCTAATGCCCAAAAGCAACAAGAACAGATTCTAAGCCATGCAAATAACTTTGTCATGATTAGCACGATGGTTTTTGCAGCTGGTATTTTTACAGGTGTATTTACAGGAACACACATGATGGATGCGATGGCGGCGACATTGGTTTCCGTTATTCCTGAATGGCTCGGATCACATATGCCTATTTTAGTTGCACTTACCAGTATCCCTATGGGGTTTGTCTTTTCACCTGACGCCTATTACTTTGGAATTCTTCCCATCCTTAGTGAAACTGCGGCTGGATTTGGCATAGATCCTGTTGAAATCGGACGAGCTGCCTTATTAGGCCATTCAACAGCAGGATTCCCATTATCTCCTTTAGTTCCTGCTACGTTCATTCTTATTGGTTTGGTAGGGGTCGGATTTGGAGAACATCAAAAGTTCCTGTTTAAATGGGCTTTTGGAACAACCATAATCATGACCATTACGGCGGTTTTAACAGGAGCCATTTCATTATAAATTGTGGATATGGATTGAGGTAGTTAATTAAAACAAATGGTACATCACTTCTTACAGGTGGTGTACTATTTTTGTAGGCAGACTTGAAAACTTTCAAGTCTAGAATAATTAAAATGATAAATATAATCCGTATTCATATTGGAAAGTAGAAGGGAATTGAAAGTTAAAATGATAAAAGCAGTACTCTTTGACTTGGATGGTACTTTATTAAATCGTGATGCATCTGTAGAAAAATTCATAAATGGACAATACGAACGTTTATATGAGTGGGTCGGACATATTCAAAAAGAGAAGTATGTTTTAAGGTTTATTGAGTTAGATCGCCGGGGATACGTTTGGAAAGATCAAGTTTATCAACAAATGGTTGCGGAGTTTAATATAACGAGGCTAACCTGGGAACAACTCCTACAAGATTATGTAAATCATTTTAAAGAGTATTGCGTACCATTTCCAAACCTTCATGAAATGTTAGCCTCACTTACAAGTCAATCGATTGTCTTAGGGATTATTAGTAATGGAAAAGAGCAATTTCAAATGGATAATATAATCGCCCTGGGTATTGAAAAGTATTTTAAAACAATTTTAATATCCGAAAAAGAAGGCATAAAAAAACCAAATCTTCGAATATTCAAGAAAGCGCTAGAGCAACTTTCTGTTTCTCCAAACGAATGTATTTTTGTTGGGGATCATCCGGAAAATGATGTGAAAGCATCAAAAGATTTAGGAATGCTAGGGGTTTGGAAGAAGGATTCAGAGTGGGAAGATGTAGATGCAGACTTCATCGTCACTGATTTAATGGAAATAAATCTGCTAGTAGAAAATAATGCCCATCAATGACGGACTAAGGCAATTAACGGACTTCCTCGTTGTGATAGCGAATTGCTAAGATTAGATTTTGATAAAGAATTTAGTGAACTACCCATGCCATTTTCCGAGACCAACATTAGATAAAGAGAAAGAAGATTTTTCACTCTGGGGGTGAATGGTCATGGCGAAAAGAAACCGAGGAAAAGCATTAAAAAAGCTCCCTTCAAAAGGAAGAGGAGACTGTCCGTTGTGTGACCGAAATCGCATTAAGTTATTGTACAATCATAAAACAGAAGCAAAAGAACTCATTAAGGTTTGTAAAAACTGCAGGGATAGATAATTCAACAAATTGTTCAGCGATCCTTCAATACAATGTGAGACTTCCTTTACAATAAGGGAAGTCTTTTTTAATGAAATCAAGTATTTAATCTGAATAAGCATAGCATACAATTTTATCATACCTTGTTGAAACGTATGGTATATTTAAGAAAAAGGAGTTGCGGTGATGAATGATTTAACGATTAAGAAACTTCAATTACGTGATGAAATTTTGGAAGCATATCCGATTATGAAACAATTACGAACACATTTGGATGAAGTTACCTACTTGGAATTGGTTCTTGAAGCACAAGAAAAAGACCACTACCAACTGGTTGCATTACATATTGGAGGAGAAATCGTAGCAGTAATTGGTTTCAAACCAATGATTACACTCTATTATGGCAGATTTGTATGGGTTTGTGACTTGGTAACTGACACAACTAAGCGTTCAAGCGGCCACGGAGAAAAACTGCTTACCTATGTCCATGAATGGGCAAAGGAAAATAGCTATGAAAGTGTCGCGTTATCATCAGGCTTGCAGCGTATGGATGCACATCGTTTTTATGAAGAGAAGATGGATTATGACAAGGTGAGTTATGTATTTAAAAAGTCGTTATGATGGATATTATGTTATGAACCAGTAAGTGTTACTATTCCAAGAACGTATGTATGGTATAATACAAGAGTAATAGAATAGGTGACTCAAGGGTGGTCGGCTCACTCCCGCACGAAAGGGGGTGGTGCCAATGTCAGTATTCGAATCGTTAATGTTTGCAATTGCTTTTGCAACATTGGTCGTAATGATACTTGCATTTAACCATAAAAAATAGCCCATCCTTGAGTTAGAGGCTCGTAGGGATGGGTTAATTCCACTCTGTAGGTGCTGATCCCCTTGGTGGGAACCTTCTATTGCATTGATTGATCGATGCGACAACATCGATCAATCTTTTTTATTGTAATCAATCTATATACTCATTATACGTTTGAACTTCAACTCTGACAACTAATTTGTTGTTTATTGGTGTATGTGCATGGCTTAAAGTGAGTAAGGGAGGTACACCACGGCAGGACGGTGACTTCTATTAAAAGGACTAATGCGTTATCATTAATACCAACATGAGAGGCGTGTGTTTCCAAATTGAATGAACCAATCAACCAAAGAAAATCAGAGCATATACAAATCACTTTGAATGAGAATGTAACTGGTGAGACTGTCACAACCGGCTTCGAAAAGGTGAAATTCATACATAATGCATTACCCGAAATCAATTTCAGTGAAATATCCATTGATACGAAGTTTTTAGGATATGACTGCAAAACACCATTCTTAATCAGTTCAATGACTGGCGGGGCCGCATTTGCCGAAACAATCAATCAAAACCTCGCGGAAGCAGCGGAAGAAAGAGGTTGGGGCTTGGCTTTAGGTTCGACGCGCGCACTGATTGAAAGTGCGGAACATCGGGCTTCTTTTCAGGTACGTAAATTTGCTCCCAGCATTCCGATAATTGCTAATTTAGGAGCTGTTCAATTGAACTACGGTTTTGGCGTAGATGAATGTCTCCGTATCATTGATATAACAGGGGCAAATGCACTTGTCCTTCATTTAAATAGTATTCAGGAAGTGATTCAACCAGAAGGGAATACGAATTTCAAACATCTATTAGAGAAAATAGAAAGATTATGCGGTGAGTTGGATGTTCCGATCGGCGTGAAGGAAGTCGGGTGGGGCATCGATCAGGCCACAGCTAAAAAATTATGTGATGTAGGTGTTTCCTTTATAGATGTGGCAGGAGCTGGAGGTACGTCATGGAGTCAAGTTGAAAAGTTCCGTTCAACATCTCCTGTGAAAAAATTAGCCGCTGAGGCGTTCAGTGACTGGGGAATCCCGACAGTTGAATGTATCACTTCAGTAAGGGGCATTATTGGAAAGCAACCGATAATCGCTAGTGGCGGAATACACACTGGTGTGGAAGGGGCAAAAGCCATTGCGATTGGAGCGGATATCGTTGGTTTTGGCAGATCAATTCTAAAAGAGGCAACTTCGTCTGCAGAGGAAGTACTGGTCGCGATGGAAACAAGAGAATTGGAACTTCGAATGGCGATGTTCGGCATAGGAGTGGCTTCACTCAGCGAGTTAAAAAAGACAAATCGGGTCAATTATCAAGTATTTTAACGTTAATATATTTAATCGAGTAGGAGGCTAATCATTAGTTGATTAGCCGACCTCTCAC
>NZ_JBYHFQ010000034.1:0-39755 GCF_057669665.1 Sporosarcina sp. Y1004
CGAAGCCATGAGACTGGATGCGAAGCGTTAATCCAGGCTCAGGGCCAGAGGCATCCCCAAAGCGCCAAGCGGTCTCCAATCCACACACTAAATCACAACTCTCTCAATAAATTACAATCCCATCCATTTGAGTTTTTATACTTCTAGAAAAGCACCCATCGCGGAAGAAATCATTGAAAACTGAATTCGTGAAAAATAAAATAAAAGTTTTAAAAATGTGCTATATGCGATATATCGCGCTATAGCAGGCGTGAAAGCGGATACATTAAAATTCATTATTTGTAATTAGCTAATAATTTTAAAAACACTGTTGACTCCAGTGGATATCCATTATATGATGACATCAATCCAATTCAGTTCGTGATTCATTTCACAAACTACATAACCTAGACAGCAAGAAAAACAGACGTACCACATGTAAGTGATTTGACAGGGAGTGAACACAAATGGAAAAACCAATGAGAAGTGACATGATTAAAAAAGGTGTAGATCGTGCACCACATAGAAGTCTACTCTATGCTACGGGCGTTAGAATGAAAGATATGCACAAACCTTTCATCGGTGTTTGTAACTCCTATATTGATATTATTCCAGGCCATATGCATTTGAACAAATTCGCAGAAGTCGTCAAAGAAGCAATTCGTGAAGCAGGAGGTATCCCGTTCGAGTTCAACACAATCGGTGTTGACGATGGGATTGCAATGGGACATATCGGAATGCGCTATTCATTGCCAAGCCGTGAACTCATCGCAGACTCAGCAGAAACGGTTATCAACGCTCACTGGTTCGACGGCGTGTTCTACATTCCAAACTGCGACAAAATTACGCCAGGCATGTTGATGGCAGCAGTTCGAACGAACGTCCCATCCGTATTCGTCTCAGGCGGACCGATGGAAGGCGGCGTATCATCAGATGGTAAGCCTCTCTCACTCGTATCCGTATTCGAAGGTGTTGGTGCTTACAAACAAGGTACGATGACAGCTGAAGAGCTGCTAGACATTGAACAGAGTGCATGTCCTACATGCGGATCCTGTTCAGGAATGTTCACAGCGAATTCCATGAACTCGTTAATGGAAATGCTGGGAGTGACAGTTCCGGGTAACGGAACGATCGTTGCCACTTCGGATGAACGACATAGACTCATTAAAGAAGCAGCGGAACATCTAGTTCGCATGGTGAAAGAAGATGTTAAACCGCGTGACATTATAACGAAAGAAACAATCGATGATGCTTTTGCACTTGATATGGCAATGGGCGGTTCTACAAACACAGTCCTCCATACACTGGCAATCGCACACGAAGCAGAAATCGAATACGATGTTCGTGATATCAACAAAGTTGCCGAACGGATTCCGTATTTATCCAAAATTAGTCCATCTTCTGACTACACAATGCATGATGTTCATCTTGCAGGCGGTGTCAGTGCAATTATTAAAGAGCTCTGTGAAATCGAAGGAGCTGTCAGTCCAAACCGGATGACGATTACTGGTAAATCGCTTTATGAAAACGTAAAAGATTCACATATTCTCAACGATGAAGTCATTCGACGTCATGATAATGCATACAGTCCTGTAGGCGGTTTGTCCGTCCTATTCGGCAATATCGCACCAGACGGCGGTGTCATCAAAGTAGGAGCCGTTGATCCTTCTATTAAAGAGTTCCGAGGTAAAGCCATTGTGTTTGAATCTCAGGAAGATACGCAAGAAGGCATCGACAACGGAACGGTAAAAGAAGGCGACGTTGTTGTCATCCGTTATGAAGGTCCTAAAGGCGGACCGGGAATGCCGGAAATGCTTGCACCAACTGCAGCGATTGCAGGACGTGGGCTGGCAACCAAAGTTGCACTCATTACAGACGGACGATTCTCAGGAGCGTCCCGTGGTATCTCGATAGGCCATATTTCACCGGAAGCGGCTGAAGGTGGACCAATCGCGTTAGTTGAAGATGGCGACATCATCAATATCGATTTAACAAACCGAACAATTGAACTCGAAGTCTCTGACGAAGAACTAGAAAAACGTAGAGCAAACTTAAAACCATTCGAACCTAAAATTAAAAAAGGCTATTTGGCCAGATATTCAGCGCTTGTCACATCTGCAAGTACAGGCGGCGTCATGAAAATCTAATAGATTAAAATCAATGATGGGGCAAAAGTAATTAGAACCTGTATTCCCAGAGAGTCGGTACCGCTGGAAGCCGACAATACACCTAATTGCGACATCACCCCGGAGTGGATTGCTGAAAGTTAAGTAGGCAATCCCGGGCGCAGAGAAATCGGTGCTCGTTATATAAAGAATAGACCTAGTCTATTCACGAGACAGCTAGATTGCTGTGAACAAGGGTGGTACCATGAAAAGTTTTTTCATCCCTATGTAAAGAAGAGTTTCTTTGCGTGGGATGAAAAGACTTTTTTTATTGAAAACAAAGAGCGGCCGTATAGATGCAAGCCCGAGCATTCGGCCATTCGTAGATTGGATAACAAAAGTAAAAGTAAGGAGGAGTTTACAGATGAATGCTGAAGTTCAAACGAAGCAAGCAATACAGGAAATGGAGCTAGAAACTGTATTTGAACCACAACCGATAGAAAAAGTGAAAGATGGGTCAGCTGTTCTTATTCAAGCCTTAATAGACCAAGGTGTCGAAGTGATTTTCGGCTACCCTGGAGGGGCAGTTCTCCCAATTTATGATGCATTGTATCAAAACCCCATTTCCCACGTGCTTGCACGTCACGAACAAGGCGCGATTCATGCGGCTGAAGGGTATGCACGTGTTTCAGGAAAACCCGGAGTTGTCATCGCCACATCCGGACCGGGAGCGACGAACTTGGTAACAGGAATTACGGATGCAATGATGGATTCATTGCCACTCGTCGTCTTCACGGGTCAAGTAGCAAATACAGTCATCGGGACGGATGCTTTTCAAGAAGCGGATATTATCGGGATCACACAGCCAATCACAAAGCATAATTATCAAGTGAATGATGTAGCCGACTTCCCAAGAATTATCAAAGAAGCTTTCCATATTGCATCAACAGGACGTCCGGGACCAGTACTTGTGGATGTTCCAAAGAATATTGCAACAGCGCTCTTCATCCCAACCGATGACAATATTGAAGTGGATTTACCGGGTTACCAGCCGACAACGACTCCGAACTTTTTACAAATACAAAAGGCGGCAGAAGCTATCTCCAAGGCGAAAAAACCTCTTATCCTAGCGGGTGCGGGTATCCTACACGCTCAGGCGATGGACGAATTGGTGGAACTGGTGGAAAAACATCAAATTCCAGTTACAAATACACTTTTAGGTCTTGGCGGTATCCGAGGAGACCATGAACTATTCCTCGGAATGGCCGGTATGCATGGAACGGTTACATCCAATATGGCCATTAATCAGTGCGATGTACTGATCAATATCGGCGCACGTTTCGATGACAGACTAACGGGAAATCTTGAAACATTCGCTCCGAACGCAAGAATCATCCATATTGATATCGATCCTGCTGAAATCGGAAAGAATGTACCAACAGAAATCCCAATCGTTGCCGATGCAAAAGAAGCGTTGCAAGCATTATTGAAACAAGAGTTTGTTTCTCCAGATACAGAAAATTGGTTCGAATATTTAAAAGATTCAGCAGAACAGTATCCGTTATGGTACGAAGAAGATGTTGAAGGCGCTATTCTTCCACAACAAGCACTTGAAATCATCCACAGAGTTACAAAAGGGGATGCAATCGTTACAACAGACGTTGGGCAGCATCAGATGTGGACGGCGCAATACTATTCACTGAACAATCCGGATCATTGGGTGACATCTGGTGGTCTCGGTACAATGGGCTTCGGCTTCCCAGCTGCAATTGGTGCACAAATCGCCAAACCGGATGCACGTGTCCTTGCAATTGTTGGGGACGCTGGTTTCCAGATGACGGCTCAGGAGTTGTCTTTGTTACAAGAAATGCGGATACCGGTCAAAATCATCATACTCAACAATGGCTGTCTCGGAATGGTACGTCAATGGCAAGAAACGTTTTACGAAAGCCGCTATTCACAGTCATTGATACCGGTTCAACCTAACTTTGTAAAATTAGCAGAAGCATACGACATTAAAGGCTATCGGATAGACACATTGGAAGAGGCAGAGGTGGTATTCCAAGAAGCACTGCTTTCTGATGAACCCGTCCTCATCGATTGCCGCGTGAAACAGCTGGAAAACGTCTATCCTATGGTTGCACCTGGTAAAGGATTACATGAGATGGTCGGGGTGAGAAAAAAATGAGAAGAGTTATTACTGTAACAGTTATCAACCAAAGTGGCGTGTTAAACCGTGTGACTGGCTTGCTGATGAAAAGGCAGTTCAATATTGAAAGCATGACAGTCGGTCACACCGAAATTCCTGGCAGATCAAAAATGACGTTCATCGTGAATGTGGAAGATGAACAGAAAATTGAACAGCTTGTCAAACAACTGCAAAAACAGATTGATGTCCTTAAAGTTAATGACATCACAGACAAAGCAATCGTCATGCGAGAGCTGGCGCTGGTGAAAGTCATTTCACCTCCACATGTCAGAAGTGAAATGAACAGCATCATTGAACCATTCCGGGCGACAGTCATTGACACTGGGAAAAATGTCGTAACGTATCAAGTGACTGGTAATCCGGAGAAAATTGAAGCATTTATCGACCTCCTTAAGCCCTATGGCATCAAGGAATTAACAAGAACAGGTGCCACGGCATTTGTTCGTGAAACACAAAAAATCCAATCACCCCAGCTATCTATTTTAAAGTAAGAAAAGCGCAGGGCGGTTGGAGTGTAGACAGCAATACAAACTAAAAACTATAAACCCACTATTAGGAGGAAAACAATTATGGCTAAAATGTATTATAACCAAGATATCAACGAAGGACTTTTGAAAGATAAGCTTATTGCAATCATCGGATACGGATCACAAGGTCACGCACATGCACAAAACTTGAATGACTCTGGATTCAATGTAGTTGTCGGCGTTCGCGAAGGAAAATCATTTGATCAAGCTAAACAAGACGGACTAAACGTGTTGACTGTTCGTGAAGCTGCTGAAAAAGCGGACGTTATCATGATCCTACTTCCGGATGAAAGACAGAAGCAAGTCTATGATGCAGAAATCGAGCCAGCACTTAAAGCAGGGAAATCACTTGTTTTCGCACACGGATTCAACGTACATTTCGATCAAATCGTTCCACCAGCAGATGTTGACGTATTCCTAGTTGCACCAAAAGGACCTGGACATCTCGTTCGTAGAACATTCGAAGCAGGCGCAGGCGTTCCAGCATTGTTCGCAGTGTACCAAGACGTTTCTGGTCAAGCAAAAGACGTAGCACTTGCTTATGCAAAAGCAATCGGTTCTGCACGCGGCGGAGTTCTTGAAACAACATTCAAAGAAGAAACTGAAACAGACCTATTCGGAGAACAAGCGGTACTTTGTGGTGGATTGACATCACTTGTCAAAGCAGGATTTGAAACACTAGTAGAAGCTGGTTACCAACCAGAACTTGCTTACTTCGAAACATTGCATGAAACAAAACTAATTGTTGACCTTATGTATGAAGGCGGAATGGCAGGAATGCGTTACTCAATCTCAGATACAGCTGAGTGGGGAGATTTCGTTTCAGGACCACGTATTGTTGACGCAGATACAAAAGCACGCATGAAAGATGTATTGACTGACATTCAATCAGGTAAATTCGCGAGAGATTGGATTGCAGAAAACGAAAACGGTCGTCCGAACTTTAACAAGTTTGAGGAAACTGAAGCACAGCACGAAATTGAAGTAGTTGGTAAAAAACTTCGTGCGATGATGCCTTTCGTTAATGAAGGTGCGAAATCAAAAGAGGAAGAAGTGGTGGGTAGTGCGAAAAATTGACATATTCGACACAACTCTTCGGGACGGTGAACAATCTGCCGGTATTAATCTAAACACCGCAGAGAAGTTACAAATTGCACGACAGCTTGAAAAATTCGGGGCAACAATCATCGAAGCAGGGTTTCCTGCTTCATCCCCGGGTGATTTCGAAGCGGTACAACGTATTGCAAACATAGTGAAAAAATCAACGGTAACTGGTCTTGCCCGCGCAATGAAAAGCGATATTGAAACATGTTGGGACGCACTTCGTGGTGCAGAAGAACCCAATCTTCATGTATTTTTAGCAACTTCACCTATCCATATGGAATATAAACTTCAGAAGACACCGGACCAGGTCGTCGATATTGCAGTAGAAGCTGTGAAATACGCACGCAAGTTTTTCCCTCGTGTTCAATGGTCTGCGGAAGATGCAACCCGCTCCGATCGCGATTTCCTAGTCCGCATCATCAATCAAGTAATTGCGGCGGGTGCAACAGTTATTAATATCCCAGATACAGTCGGCTATGCTACACCTCAAGAATACGGGGCGTTGTTCAAGTACTTGAAAGAAAACGTGACAGGTATCGATAAAGTGAAGCTTTCCGCACATTGTCACGATGACTTAGGATTCGCAGTTGCGAACTCAATCGCAGCGATTGAAAATGGTGCCGATCAAGTTGAAGGTACAATCAATGGAATCGGAGAGCGTGCAGGAAATGCAGCGCTTGAAGAAATTGCAGTCGCTCTACATATCCGCAAAGATTTTTATGGATTGGAAACAGGCATTAATTTACAAGAAATCAAACGCACGAGCCAGCTGGTTAGCCAGTTGACAGGCGTTGTTATTCAGCCAAACAAAGCGGTTGTTGGTAAGAACGCATTCGCGCACGAGTCAGGTATTCACCAAGATGGCTACTTGAAAAATCGTGAGACTTATGAAATTATTACGCCCGAATTAATCGGCGGTAAAACTGAACCACTTGCACTCGGTAAACACTCCGGCAGACATGCATTCAGCGACCGTGCCATTTCAATGGGCTTCGATCTAGACGCTGATAAGTTGAATGAAGCATTTGTAGAATTCAAGAAGCTTGCGGATCGTAAAAAGGAAATTACAGAAGATGATCTATTTGTATTGTTTACAGATCAGCAAATTCAAAATAATGATATACCTGTTTATAAACTTGTTGATGTTCAAGTGCAATATGCAACTGCGAATGTCCCAACAGCTACGGTTACAGCGGTAAACCCAAAAAGGGAAACAGTGACTGCAACGGCAACGGGTTCGGGATCAGTTGAAGCTATTTTCAATACGCTGGAAATGCTTGTTGATGGTAAAGTTCATATTCTTGATTATCGTGTTACCTCCATTGGAAAAGGACGCGATGCACTTGGTGAAGCAGTTGTTAATCTAAGTATCAATGGTGAAGTATCCATTGGGCGTGATGTTGCACAGGACGTGTTGGGCGCATCGGCAAAAGCCTACTTTAATGCGATCAACAGGCAATTGATTCAACAGGATTCAAAAACAAAAACAAAAGTTAATGTCAATTAACTAACTATATCGAAGACATAGATAAATTTAAAAACAGCGGAAGCACGTTGTTGTAAGTAAGAATTTTCAAATAGTGTAAGTTTCGTAAACAGATTGAAAACAATAAGGAGGAGAAGTTCTATGGAGAAGAAAATAACAGTATTACCAGGTGACGGAATTGGTCCAGAAGTGACAGAAGCGGCAGTGAAGGTACTTGAAGTAATTGCAAGACGTTTTAAACATACATTTAACGTAGAATACGGTGTAATCGGCGGCGCTGCAATCGATAAACATCAAAATCCACTTCCGGATGAAACAATAGCTCTTTGTGAAGCGAGTGACGCGATTCTTCTCGGTGCGGTAGGCGGTCCTAAATGGGACCAAAACCCTTCAGCATTACGCCCTGAAAAAGGTTTGCTTGCCATTCGTAAACGTTTTGACTTGTTTGCTAATTTACGTCCAGTCAAAGCAATTCCATCCCTACTCCATGCTTCTCCTCTAAAAGAAGAAGTGGCAAAAGATGTTGATATGATGATTGTACGTGAACTGACTGGCGGTTTGTACTTCGGAGAACCAAGTCGTCGTACAGCAGAAGCAGCAGTGGATTCACTCGTTTACACACGCGAAGAAATTGAGCGCATTGTTGTCAAAGCATTTGAAGTCGCTCGCTTACGCAGAGGGAAAGTCGCTTCTGTTGATAAAGCGAATGTGCTTGAAACGAGTAAGTTATGGCGTGAAGTTGTTGAAGAGAAGAAAAAAGCATATCCCGATATCGAAGTGGAGCATATGTTAGTCGATTCAACAGCAATGAAACTAATTACAAATCCAGCAGCATTTGACGTTGTCGTAACTGAGAATATGTTTGGTGACATCCTAAGTGATGAAGCATCTGTCATTACGGGTTCACTTGGCGTTCTACCGTCAGCAAGTATCCGTTCGGATGGTTTCGGTCTTTACGAACCGGTTCATGGTTCTGCACCAGAAATTGCAGGACTTAACATGGCAAACCCTGCCGCGGCTATTCTATCTGCTGCAATGATGTTGAGGTATTCATTCAAGATGGAAACGGAAGCATCAGAAATTGAAAAAGCGGTTAACACGGTATTCGAAGATGGCTTCTTCACAGCTGATCTTGCGGCTTCCGGGCAACGCGTGTTATCTACAAAAGAATGGACAGAAAAAGTAATCGACGAACTGGATACTCAATTCGTCTCGAATAGCATTATGTTCTCATACGTTTAACTAAATTCAATTCAACTTAATTAGCCTAACGCATAATTAATAAGAGAGGAAGGGGTGTCATATGGTTAAAAATATCATCGAAAAAATCTGGAACCAGCATATCGTCTATGAAGAAAAGGGGAAACCAGATTTACTCTATATCGATCTTCATTTATTACATGAAGTGACTTCTCCGCAGGCGTTTGAAGGACTTAGACTTGCCAATCGGACTGTGCGCAGACCTGATCTTTGCTTTGCGACGATGGATCATAACGTACCAACACGTAACCGCGATGCGATCAAAGATCCGATTGCGCGGAAACAAATCAACACATTGCAAACGAATTGCGACGAATTCGGAATCCCGCTTGCAAATATGGATCACCCCGACCAAGGCATTGTCCATATTATCGGGCCAGAACTGGGACTTACACAACCTGGAAAAACAATCGTCTGTGGCGATAGCCATACATCTACACATGGCGCATTTGGTGCAATTGCTTTTGGAATCGGCACGAGTGAGGTAGAGCACGTACTTTCAACACAAACATTGTGGCAAGCAAAACCGAAAACAATGGAAATCCGCATTAACGGAAAACTTGGTTTCGGTGTTACTGCAAAAGATGTTATTTTAGCGATTATCGCAAAATTCGGTATCGATATGGGAACTGGACATATTGTTGAGTTTACGGGAGAAGCCATTCGGAATTTGACGATGGAAGAACGTATGACGGTTTGTAATATGTCGATTGAAGCAGGTGCGAAAGCCGGTTTGATCAGCCCTGATGAAACGACAATCGCCTACTTGAAAGGCCGTAGATATGTTCCTGAAGGCCAAGATTTTGAAGAAGCGGCGGCGCATTGGCTGTCCCTTGCAACAGATGAAGGTGCATCCTACGATACGATTCTTGAGATAAATGCGGATGAAATTGAACCGTTTGTCACATGGGGAACAAATCCTTCAATGGGATCGGGTATCTCCGCACGCGTACCTTATGCAAAAGACTATGCAGTGGAGTCAGACAAAGAGGCTTTGAAACAAGCACTGGCGTATATGGGCCTTAAAGAAGGAATGCCACTGAAATCCATTGACATCCAACACGTTTTCATCGGTTCTTGTACAAACGCGAGATTGAGTGATTTACGCGCAGCTGCAAAAGTGATTGAAGGGAAGAAAGTACATCCTTCTGTCACGGCAATCGTTGTACCCGGATCACGCACCGTTAAAAAGCAGGCAGAGGATGAAGGGTTGGATTCAGTATTTCTTGAAGCTGGTTTTGAATGGCGGGAATCAGGTTGCAGCATGTGCCTTGCGATGAACGATGATGTTGTTCCAGCAGGTGAAAGATGTGCTTCAACATCGAACCGTAACTTTGAAGGTCGTCAAGGAGCAGGGGCACGTACACACCTTGTGAGTCCGGCTATGGCAGCAGCTTCTGCGATTGCAGGTCACTTCGTAGACGTACGCGAATTAGAAGTTGTTCATTCATAATTGAGGAGAGGATGATTAGATGGAACCGATTAATGAAGTCGTTAGCGTCATTACACCGCTAGATCGTAAAAACGTTGATACAGACCAGATTATATCAAAAGAGTTCTTGAAACGAATCGAGCGTACTGGATTCGGAAAGTATTTATTTTACCACTGGCGTCATCATGCAGATGGAACCGAAGTGAAAGATTTTGTCTTGAATGATGAGCGGTTCAAAGGATCTAAAATCCTCGTCGCTCAGGAAAACTTCGGTTGCGGCTCTTCGAGGGAACATGCGCCTTGGTCAATTTTAGACTATGGATTCAACGTTGTCATCGCACCAAGTTTTGCAGATATCTTCTATAATAATTGCATGAAAAACGGTTTATTGCCCATTAAGCTAAAAATGGATGAAGTTGAAGAGTTGCTTGCAAATGGCCAACAGCAACCCTATTCAGTTGAAGTCAATTTAGTTGAACAGACGGTAACTGGGCAAGGCGGAAAGACTTATTCGTTCACAATTGATCCGTATTATAAAGAAATGTTGTTAAATGGCTGGGATGAAATTTCTTTAACTTTTAAATATGAAGAACAAATCGCCAAATATGAAGCACTACATCAACTTACGTAAATGCGAAAGACTAGAGGATGTGGAGTGAATCTTAATTTGTATGACACAGCAAGTTTATTTGAAGCATTTGAACGCATATCACAAGTTGTGCACAGAACACCTATTAAACAATCGAAGACGTTAAATGAATGGACACAATCAAATGTCTATTTAAAGCTTGAAAATTTGCAGAAGACAGGGTCGTTTAAAATACGTGGCGCATATAATAAAATTTCGACACTGTCCGCGGAAGAATGTGCAAAAGGACTAATTGCCGCTTCTGCGGGGAATCATGCACAAGGAGTTGCGCTGGCAGGACGAAAAGCAGGCGCACGCGTTACGATTTTCATGCCTGAAACAACGCCAATCGCAAAAGTGGATGCTACTCGCAAATACGGTGCGACCGTTAAACTTATCGGGAAAAGTTATGATGAAGCCTATAAAGCTGCACGTACCGAACAGCTGGCAACGGGCGCTACATTTGTTCATCCGTTTGATGATCAAACCGTTATTGAAGGGCAGGCCACAGTTGCAATGGAAATGCTGCAACAACAACCTGACTTAGATACGATTGTTGTACCAGCAGGCGGCGGCGGGCTTCTTGCAGGGACTGCACTTGCTGTGAAGGCGATACGGCCAAGTGTAAAAGTAATTGGTGTTCAGGCTGCCAACGCATCTGCGATATTCACAGCATTCCATGGGCGAAAAAACAGCTCGACGCACTTTTTACCGACAATCGCAGAAGGAATTTGCGTTCGTGAACCTGGACTAGTGACAATGGAAATCATTCATAATTATGTCGACGATATGGTCACGGTAACGGAACAGGAAATTTCATCAGCGATTCTTTTCATGCTCGAACGTGAGAAGCTCCTTGTTGAAGGGGCAGCAGGGGCGGCAATTGCCAGTGTGTTGAACAAGAAGTTACCTGTTTCATCTAATCGGGTCGGTATAATCGTCTCGGGCGGGAATTTCGATGTTAGTAAGTTGGGTGACTGTATTGTAAATACGACTGATATGGTGACTAACTTTTACTGAGAATCCTTTGGTGTCTTTCGACGCTGAAGGATTTTTTAAAATAATGAAACAGGACTCCAGTCGTCGAAGTGACGATCAAGGAGTCCTGTTTTTTCTATCGGTAGAGTGTCAGTCACTTTTTACCGAGTCCATCTTCAAAAACGATTGGTTTCAGCCCAGATTCAGCAGCCGCAAGCTTTCTTCTGAGACCGATAAAGAATGCGATTATAATAATCACGGTAATGATACCGGCGATTATATAGGCAAGATCCATTGGTAGACGGAAACCAATTTGAGCGTTCAATATATAGGTGAAAGTTGTCATAGTTATGAATGTCGCAGGGATCACAGCAATCCAGTAATTTTTCTTCTGCAGAGCGAGATACATTGCACCAATCCACAGTGCAATCATTGCCGTGGTTTGATTGGCCCAGGCGAAGTAACGCCATAGTATATTGAAGTCCATTTGAGTCAGAACGACGGAGATGGCAAACATAGGCAGTGCAATCCATAAGCGACTACTGAACTTTCTTTGTGCAACGCCAATGTAGTCTGCGACAATCATGCGCGCACTGCGGAATGCGGTATCACCAGAAGTGATAGGTAAGACGATTACGCCAAGAACTGCAATTGTTCCTAAGACTGCGCCAAGTGTTGTCATTGATACTTCTTTGACGATACCAGCAGGTCCGACAGTATCTAGCAAAGCACTTAAATCGGTTCCGTGAAAAATGGACATCGCTGCCGCTGCCCAAATCATCGCGATGATTGCTTCTGCAATCATCATTCCGTAGAAAATATAACGTCCTTGTGATTCATTTTGAGTTGTACGAGAAATGATGGGTGACTGCGTAGCGTGAAAGCCTGATAAGGCACCACATGCAATGGTAATGAAGAGAATCGGGAAAATCGGTAGTTTATCAGGATGTAAATTTGCAAGTGTAAGTTCAGGGATAGGGTGACCTTGAATAATAATGGCGCCTCCGATGCAGACCGTGCTGATTAATAGAATCAATCCTAAAAACGGATAGAGCCTACCAATGATTTTATCAATAGGAAGTAGTGTAGCTAACAAATAATAAGCAAAAATGATGACGATCCAGATTCCAACTGACATCCAGCCTTGTGTTAAATCTCCTAGTAACGCGGCTGGTGCTGTTACAAATACCGTTCCGACCAGAATTAATAATAGTAAGGCAAACGCATTAACGACATGTTTGAATACTTTCCCAAGAAATTGACCGGCAAGTTCAGGCAAGTGGGCACCACGATTTCGTAGTGAAATCATTCCGGTTAAGTAGTCATGGACAGCGCCTGCGAAAATGGCTCCGAAAACAATCCATAAGAAAGCAACCGGCCCGTAAAGTGCACCCATAATTGGCCCGAAAATAGGACCTACACCCGCAATGTTTAATAATTGAATCAGCGCGTTTTTCTGTTTGCTCATTGGTACATAATCTTGCCCATCCGCTAGCGTATACGCTGGCGTTTTACGACGTTCCTGCATGCCGAATACTTTCTCCACGTACTTGCCATACGTGAAATAAGCGGCAATCAACAGTGCAATCGACACAAGAAATGTAATCAATTCTACTCCTCCTTTTTTGTTGGTCGTGTTGTTGCAGTGACAGATTGTAGTTGAACTTAGGTTCGATGGCGGTGACTGTCACCCAATAAATTGTCCGAGCTATTTATTGAATTACCGAATCAGCGAATATCAATCCTGATGCAGTGATAGTTCATCTTTGGGAGATGATTGTACTGGTATTCGAACAATTTATGATTTGCAAGTGAGCTTTGGACAAACCGAATCGTTCTAATCGATGTCGGATAAAAATATTCAACATGAATGCTCACATTATTCTCTACTTTCAAGTAAGAACCCCTCATACCTCCAGGACTTTATTCGGTTCGGTTCATTACTATATGAATACGCAGGGGCTGTTATTCAATGGGACATATTTCATTGAATAACTATTTGGTTGCTTCGAAAAGGTTGTGTAATCGATTATAAAAAGATGGGAGTGGGGGATAATAGGTTGCTTTTCGGGATGGTGCGAAAAATCCCAGTATTTCAATAGCGAGTGTGTTACGTTTTAGCAAAATTAGTGACATGTTTATCCATATAACATTTCTGGCCGTCCAATGCCTGTAGGTGAGCGCCCAACGCCCGTAGAACCGCCCGAATCTCGCCGGAAACCTCCCGAAAACCCTGTCGTACCGCTCGAATGTCGCCGGTGACCGCCCAAACGCGCTGTCGTACCGCTCAAAACTCGCCTGCGACCGCCCGAATGCGCTGTCGTACCGCTCAAATCTGTCCGTCAACCGCCCGAACCCGTTGTCGTACTGCTCATAGCTCGCTTTCGACCGCCTGAAGCTCGCATACAAACGTCCAAACCCCTCAACCACCCACCAACAACCTAAAACCTAAAACCTAAAACCCAAGTGCCTTCCTGACCTCCGTCATATACGTTTGGCTGACGGGTAACTCTGTGCCATCCCTCAACGTTAATAATAGATTCGAAGTGATGTCCTTGGAAATACGTAAGATGGCTGGAATGTTCACAATGTAAGATCGATGGACTCGCATAAAGTTTTTTGGAAGCCTTAATTGTAAATCTTTCAATGTATGCTTGGTGCTGTACTGTTCGCCGTCCACGTAAAACCAAGTTTTCTTTTGTAAGCTTTCTATATAGGCAATCTCATTGATCGGAACAGGGCTCCAGTCTTCATCCTGTTTCCCAGTCAGGAAACGGAAGGGTTCATGGCGGTGTACATGATAATTCGGAGGCAAGATGACGATTAGCGCACCAGGTTCACCAAGCAGGTCAATGGGATAGCCGATTCCATAGTAGGGAACTCCGAATGACAAGTTATCCATGATTGTGTCCACTTTAATGCGGTCATGAATCACTTTATCTGCAAGGCTTCCAGGCATAACGGGCTGACCTTCTTTCAACTGGATATCGTGAACGCCTTCAACGTAATAAATGTAATGGCCGCCAATGGCAATCGCGACGGCGGCGTCTTTTGGGACCCAGTCACCTAATATTGAAGCATACTGTTGTAATACATCTCTAGCAATCTCCACATTTTCCTTCACCACATCTGTTTCCCCCTTTATAATCTATTAATCTAAAACATTCAAAGGATTTCGTCGGCTCTAAATCAAGTTCATCCCGAAAAAATATCATTTTGTCGGAAAGTACAGACAACTTCGGTGTTACTGTTATATATTACTGTATAACAACTGCGGCTGTTATGAAACAGTACAAAAGCATTAATTTCATAAATAGCTGACCGTTAAAAAAATTGGAAGGTGTGACGTTTGATATGACTAGACAAAAGCAGATTGAGCAATTGGAAAAAAGTTGGGCAGAGGATAGCAGGTGGAAAGGGATTGAACGTCCTTATACTGCGGAAGAAGTTGTGAAACTTCGTGGATCCATTTTGATTGAACAAACACTGGCAACTAAGGGTGCAACACGTTTATGGGATTCATTGCATGAAGAAGATTACGTCAATGCACTTGGTGCACTGACAGGTAACCAGGCTGTGCAACAAGTAAAGGCTGGACTTCAAGCAATCTATCTAAGCGGCTGGCAAGTGGCAGCGGATGCAAACCTTTCGGGCCAAATGTATCCTGACCAAAGTTTATATCCCGCAAACAGTGTTCCTTCTGTTGTCAAACGTATCAACCAAGCACTTCAACGGGCTGACCAAATCGACCATTCAGAAGGGCGAGACGATGGATTTGACTGGTTCGCACCAATTATAGCGGACGCTGAAGCAGGATTCGGTGGACCTCTTAATGTATTCGAATTAATGAAAGGTATGATTGAAGCCGGAGCAGCAGGCGTTCACCTGGAAGACCAACTTGCATCTGAAAAGAAATGTGGACACCTAGGTGGAAAAGTTTTGCTGCCTACACAAAATGCGATTCGTAACTTAGTGGCTGCAAGACTTGCGGCAGACGTTCTCGGCGTACCAACTGTTCTTATCTCACGTACAGATGCAGATGCAGCAGATATGGTTACAAGCGATATAGATCCAGTAGATGCTAAATTCCTAACTGGCGAACGGACACCTGAAGGATTCTACCGGACAAAACCTGGTATCGACCAAGCAATTGCACGTGGATTGGCATACGCGCCATATGCCGACCTTGTCTGGTGTGAAACGTCCCATCCGTCCCTTGAAGAAGCGCAACAGTTTGCAGATGCAATCCATGCGAAATTCCCTGGGAAAATGCTTGCTTACAACTGTTCACCTTCATTCAACTGGGAAGCGAATTTGGACGAAGCAACGATTGCTAAATACCAAGTGGAACTCGGGAAGATGGGCTACAAATTCCAATTTGTCACACTTGCAGGTTTCCATTCATTGAATCACAGCATGTTCAACCTTGCGCATGACTACAAAGACAATGGCATGGCGGCATACTCGAAACTGCAACAAGCTGAATTTGCGAATGAAGAGAAAGGCTACACAGCAACAAGGCATCAGCGTGAAGTTGGAACGGGCTACTTCGACGACGTGTCACAGATCATTTCAGGCGGCACATCATCTACGACAGCTATGAAAGGCTCGACGGAAACCGCACAATTCGTTAATCAGTGAACAATCGGAAATCGGAGAGGGTGATGAAACTGTCAACGAAAGCCAATACAGCTCATACGATAAAAGTCATAGGTGAACTGGACGCTGAAAGTGAAGGGATATTGACTCTGGAAGCACTGGAATTCCTACAATCTCTTCATACTCATTTCGATGAAAGACGGAAAGAACTCTTAACGAAACGAGCACAGCGTCAAGTGGAAGTGGATAATGGGGTACAACTTGATTTTTTACCCGAAACCAAAGCGATACGGGAAGGGGATTGGACGATTGCACCGCTTCCTAGCGACTTACAGGACAGACGAGTAGAAATTACGGGACCTGTTGGACGGAAAATGGTCATCAATGCACTAAACTCAGGCGCGAAAACATTCATGGCTTGTTTTGAAGACGCAACTTCCCCAACTTGGGCGAACATGTTGGAAGGCCAACTTAATATGAAAGATGCCGTCCGCAGAACGATAGAGTTTGAACAGCCATCCAATGGAAAAACATATAAATTGAATGAAGAAATTGCCGTTTTGATGGTTCGACCGCGAGGATTACATTTATTAGAGAAAAATGTCTTGGTTGGCGATGAACCGATGGCAGGAGGTTTCTTCGACTTTGGGCTTTACTTCTTCCATAACGCAAAAGAATTAATCGCACGTGGATCAGGACCTTACTTCTATCTACCGAAGCTCGAAAGTCATCTGGAAGCCAGATTGTGGAACGATGTATTCATTTTTGCACAGCAGCAACTTGGTATTCCCAAAGGAACAATTCGTGCAACCGTGTTAATCGAAACAATTATAGCGGCATTTGAGATGGACGAAATACTTTACGAGCTTCGAGACCATTCAGCAGGGTTGAATTGCGGGCGCTGGGATTACATTTTCAGCTATATTAAGAAGCTGCGCAATCAGCCGGATGTCATTTTGCCGGATCGAGGCCAAGTGACGATGACGTCGCCATTCATGCGGGCTTACACATCGCTCTGCATTCAAACTTGTCACAAGCGGAATGCCCCGGCAGTCGGGGGAATGGCGGCACAAATCCCGATTAAAAATGATCCAGAAGCAAACGCTGCGGCATTTGGCAAAGTAAGTGAAGACAAACGCCGTGAAGCGACTGACGGGCATGATGGAACGTGGGTGGCGCATCCAGGACTTGTCGCAGTAGCGATGGAGCAGTTCAATGCGCATATGCCAACACCGAATCAGATTGACCGTAAGCGGAAAGACGTTCATGTGACCGCAGCGAACTTGCTCGAAGTCCCAGAAGGAACAATTACAGAAGAAGGCCTGCGAATGAATTGCAGTGTGGGCGTCCAATATATCGCCTCTTGGCTGAGAGGAAATGGGGCGGCTCCAATCAATAACTTAATGGAAGACGCGGCAACAGCAGAAATCTCAAGATCCCAAGTATGGCAATGGATTCGTCATCCGCAAGGAAAACTTACCGATGGCCAAGATATTTCAGAGAAATTAGTTATGGAAGTATTGAAAGAAGAAGTTGATTTAATTCAACAGCAAGTGGGAGAAGAAGCATTCCGTTCCGGTAGATATGAAGAAGCCGCAGAACTGTTTTCTTCATTGATCGTGCAAGATGACTTCGTTGAGTTTTTGACACTGCCAGGTTATGAAAAATTAGTATGAGGTATAAATAAAGGCCAACTATTATGAGAGTGGAGGAGATTAATATGCAAACAAACAAAAACAGGAAAGAAATGCCGAAAAAGATTTGTCGGGAATGTGGCTGTGAAATTGTAGAGAAGGTCGAGTCTCCATTGTTCGAGTGTGAACGATGCATTGGTTTAAACGAAGGGTGACAGAATGGCGGCTCAATTCCTTAAAATAGGATAGAGCCGCCATTACTATGGAAAATGTATACACAATTTCGACAAGAATAGAGGACTTTTACAACATATATAGAAGTACTACTAGTAGACGTTAAACAATCTAAAGAAATGAGAGGGATACTTAATGCGAAACGAAGAAATGCTTTTGATACCCGGACCGACGCCAGTTGTCGATTCCATTTACGATGCGATGGCAAGTGAAACGAGAGGACATACAGATCCTAGATTTGTTGCCATCTATAAAAATGCAATCGAGCAGACAAGAGAATTGCTTAAAACCGACGGAGAAGTATTCGTCGTTGCTGGATCTGGAACGGTTGCAATGGAAATGGCACTCGTCAATACTGTCGCTGCCGGCGAAAAGATATTAATCGTGAGTCAAGGCTTCTTTGGTGACAGGTTCATAAAACTAGGCCAAGCTTTCGGGATTGAAATAGACGTCCTGCAGTCCGAGTGGGGCAAGCAAGTCACTCCTGAAGTAGTGGAAGCGAAACTGGCCGAAGGAACCTATAAAGCTGTTACAATCACACACGCCGATACATCAACAGGTGTCGCAGCTGATTTGGATGCGCTTGTTCCCATCATAAAAAAACACGGGGCACTTGTCATTTTGGATGGTGTCTGTGCAACGGCTGCGATGGAAGAAGATATGAGCAAAGGGTATGGCCAACCAGACTATAAAATTGACGTGATTTTAACAGGTTCTCAAAAAGCGATTGGCGTGCCACCCGGACTTGCAATTGTCGCTTTCAATAAAACAGCTTTGGACGCAAGAGCGCAAATCGAACGCGTTCCAGCTTATTATTGCGATATCTATAATTGGATTCCTATCATGAATGATCCATCGAAATATTTTGCAACACCGCCTGTAAACTTGATTTATGCCTATGATGAAGGAATGAGACTCGTCCTTGCAGAAGGGTTGTCGAACAGAATTGTACGCCACACGGCATTCGGAAAGGCAGTGCGTGCAGCACTTTCTGAATACGGCATGAAAGCATTAGCACAAGAAGACGTTGCAGCGTCAACTTTGAGTTGTATCCTTTACCCGGAAGGCGTTAACGATGCCGAGTTCCGCGCAGCACTCGGTAAAAAAGGCGTCATTGTCGCTGGTTCGCTCGCTCATTTAGCAGGCAAAGCATTCCGCATCGGGCATATGGGCAATACGACGGAACAAATGCTCGAAAAAGCAATCGAATTAATCGGCGAAACGTTGAATGAAATCGGTCATTCTGTAGATATCCAAAAAGCGGTTGAACGGTTTAAAGAAGAAGTGAAAGTGGCCGTTTGATTAAGAATTAATGTGGGCTATCCTATAATGGGATAGCTTTTTTTGTTCTGGAAATCGTACGATTGCTCGAATCCACCTCGCGACCGCCCAAAAACGCTCGTCAACCGCTCGAATCCACTGAGATAATACCTAATGAGTAGACAGTCAGAAAACCGCCCAAAAACGCTCATCAACCGCTCGAATCCACCTCGTGACCGCCCAAAAACGCTCATCAACCGCCCGTATCATCCGAGCGACTGCCCAAAGCTCGTTACCAACCGCTCGAATCCTCCGCGCGCCCGCCTGAAAACGCTCGTCAACCGCCCGAATCCCCCTATGCAACCGCCCAAAACACCTACAAATCTAGTATGTATTCATGGAGTACCCTGCTTCATTCCTAACCCTAACGGCGATATCGGGTTTATCTGTAAATACGCCATCCGCACCCATCCTTAGAAGGGCTCGGATTGTATCTTCATCATTAACGGTAAATGGATGAACGTCCAGTCCTTCCTTGTGCAGTGTTTCAACAAATTCCTCTGTTACTGCGTCAGCATTCAAACCTACACCGGATGCATACACTTCAAGTTTACGTAACGCTTTTTTTGAAAGGTGCGCAGCTTTATCGAACGTGTATAACTTGATTAGAGGAATAGAAGGTTCCATGGCAGACACTTTTTTCAAGCTCTTCTCACTGAAGGATTGAATGATTACTTTTGGCATTATTTCATTTTGATCAAGGAGGTCGTGAGCACGAAGTTGTTGGATCAGTTCATTTTCAATGCCCATGTTGTTTACAGGAGATTTCATTTCAATGTAGTAATTAACTTTATTGCCAAAATGTAGCAATATATCTTCCAGTTCAAGGACTTGTAAATCTTTATATCCCGGAGAGGCATAACGGGGATTCTTTTCATTAAAATCATCGCCAGGCGAATAAAGATCGAGTTCATCCATCGTAACGTCAGCAACTGCTTGTTCGGCATTCGGAAATGCCACGATTGAATCGTGGAACGCGACAAGTGTGCCATCCTTCGTCATTTGTAAATCAAGTTCAATGTAGTCCGCACCCATTTCAACAGCCATTTCATAGGCAGTTAACGTGTGACCGGGCGCATAGGCCGATGCTCCGCGATGCGCAATGACAAGGAATCTATCTTCAGGTAAAGATACGCGTTCAGCAGAGGATATCATGCAACCGGATAACGCTAAAAGGAGTAGCAGCATCGTCATTTTTTTCATCGCAATCGCTCCTTCTTTGTTTTAGCAATGTAAATAATTATAAAGATTCAGTAAATAACGAATGGCAAGTTGTCTACTTATTGTAGGCTATACATATAGATAGGAGAAACCGCTAAAGGTAATTGGATTACGATTAGAAAGGAATTGAATTTGTGAAAAAAGTAGAACTTATTAATCTATCTAAATCTTATGATAAACAAACTAATGTTATTTCCAATATAGACGTAACAATCGAGCCTGGCGAGTTTTTCGTTCTCGTCGGACCTTCTGGATGCGGTAAAAGCACGATGCTACGGATGATTGCAGGACTTGAAAGTTGTACGAGTGGAACACTGAAAATCGGCGATCAGGTAGCGAATCATTTATCACCCGATAAACGTGACCTTTCGATGGTGTTTCAAAACTATGCACTCTATCCACATTTGACAGTCCAGCAAAATATCACATTTGGGCTTGATGTGAAAAAAGTGAAAAAAGTGGAGCAACAGGAAAGAGCAGCTGAAGTGGCGAAAATGCTGGGGCTAAGCGATTTTTTAAAAAGAAAACCCCGTGAATTGTCAGGCGGGCAACGGCAACGGGTTGCACTTGCCCGTGCGATTGTCAGTGAAGCACCAATTTGTCTAATGGATGAACCCCTGTCCAATCTTGATGCAAAACTGCGTGCACATATGCGGACTGAAATTAGAAGGATTCAACGAAAGCTTGGAATTACCATGATTTACGTGACTCATGACCAAGTTGAGGCGATGACGATGGGGGATCGTATTATGATTCTCCATGAGGGGGAAATTCAACAAATCGGAAAACCGATTGAGATTTACAACAATCCTGCCAATCCTTTTGTTGCAACGTTTATCGGTTCTCCACCCATGAATCTGGCGAACGCTGATATAGACAAAAAGGCATCTGAAATCGTAATCGGTGATGTATTACGTTTGCCCATGCCTCCTTTGAAAATGAGTGATTTCCCCGTGCCTCTGCTCACTGCCGGTATCCGTCCCGAACATTTACGCCCGGCTTTAAAAGAGACACCGGAAGAGGACAAGTTTTATGTAGACGTTACAAACGTTGAAGTGTTAGGCAATGAGACAGTGTTCTCTTTTGAACTAGGTACATATGAGTGGATGGTAAAATGGAGTGGACAATGGCAAATCGAGATTGGAGATAGACTTCCAATTCTTATTAATTACGATGCGGTATGCCTCTTTGACGCTACATCGGGCGACTTGATTAAAAAGCCTACGAACCTTGGAAATGTCGTATTCGGTAAAGAGGTGCTGATATGACCGCACTAGAAAAAACGGGGTTTTGGAAAAAATCAGCGAATGGGAGAACTGCACTTCTTTATTTATTGCCATCTATCATTCTCTTTTCTGTATTTGTATTCTATCCGATGTTCAGGACAATCTATTTAAGTTTCTTTTTAACGGATCAAAATGGTAATGCTGCAATTGGAGTCGGTTTTGAGAACTATGCCTATTTAATGGAGTCGACAGCATTTATCAACAGCATGAAAGCAACCGGTTTATTTGTCTTATACACGGTACCAATTGGCATTCTCTTAGCCTTATTTTTCGCTTTATTGGCGAATGAAAAACTGAAAGGCATTGGTTTCTTTCGGACATTGTATTCATCGACAATGGGGATTTCTGTAGCTGCATCATCTGTTATCTGGTTGTTCATGTTCAACCCGAGTATGGGCATGTTCAATCGGATACTGAGCATGTTGAATTTGCCGCAAATCCAGTGGCTGCTAGATCCGGAGTGGGCACTTCTATCCGTTTCCATTTCAACGATTTGGATGAATATCGGATTTTCCTTCCTGATTCTACTTGGAGGGTTACAAAATATTGATGAACATCTTTATGAGAGTTCCCGAATTGATGGGGCGGGTTACTATTATAGGTTGAGGCGTATTACGCTTCCGATGCTGTCGCCCACATTATTTTTCATCATTACCATTTCGCTCATCAATGCATTCCAGTCATTTGGACAAATTGATATTTTGACACAGGGCGGTCCATCGACTTCGACAAATCTCATTGTCTATTCCATTTACCGCGAAGCTTTCGTCAACTATCAGTTTGGAACGGCAAGTGCACAGGCGGTCGTTCTATTCATCATTATCCTTATTGTGACGATTCTCCAATTTAAACTAGGAGAAAGGAAGGTGCACTACCAATGACAACAAGCCTACCGAAAAAGATTTGGATTTATTTTCTGCTGATTGTTACATCATTTCTTGTGTTCTTCCCAGTTATTTATGCCTTTCTGATTTCCTTTATGACAGGCCCTGAACTTTTACAAGGGAAGTTTCTTCCGCAGTCATTTAGCCTGGATAACTATTTTAAAGTATTTGATAGGTTGCCCTTGATGAATTACCTCTTGAACAGTTTCATAGTTTCAGTGAGTGTCATGTTGGGACAGCTTGCAGTATGTAGTCTTGCAGCATATGCATTTGTATTTATCCCATTCAGAGGGCGTGATTTCATATTCTTCCTGTTCATCTCGACAATGATGATCCCTTGGGAAGCAACGATGATTCCGAATAAATTCACCATCCAAAAACTGGATTGGCTCAATACATATCAAGGGTTGACGCTGCCTTTCTTCGCACTGGCATTTGGCACATTCCTGCTGCGTCAGCATTTCAAAACGATACCAAAAGAAATGCACGAAGCTTCACAAATTGCTGGTTTAAGTCGATTTGCATTTTTTAGACGTGTTATCCTGCCTATGTCAAAAACAAGTCTCGTAACGTTAGGTGCATACGGCTTTCTGACGACATGGAATATGTACTTATGGCCATTGCTCATTACGACAAATAAGTCCGTGAGAACTGTCCAAATCGGCTTGAAACAATTACAGTCGCAAGAAACGGGAACAGAATGGGGGGTGGTCATGGCAGGCGTGATTATAGTAATCATACCCACATTATTATTGTTATTTATTGGTCAGAAGCAGTTACAGAAAGGTTTATCTCAAGGTGCTTTAAAATGATCTTGGCGAATATAAAAAAGGGGTGCTTAGTGTGAAGAAAGTGTTGAAATCATCGCTATTTTGGATTCTTATAATGAGTATGGCAGTTTTAGCGGCATGCACGAACAGTGATAGCGATACGCAAGACGATGCGGCGGAAACACCTGAACCTGAAACGGGTGAAGAAACGACTGTAGAGGATGAAAAAGTATCCATAGAATTTTGGCACGCAATGTCCGGTTCTGGGCAGGAGTCGCTTGATGCAATCGTCGAAGGATTCAACGAGTCACAAGAAAAATACGAAGTGCTCGCTGAATTCCAAGGAACGTATGAAGAATCTCTGACAAAATTGCGTGGAGTTGGCGGGACAAAAGATGCACCTGCCATTACGCAAGTATTTGAAGTCGGTACGAAATATATGATTGACAGTGGCTACATTGAACCAATCCAATCATTCATTGATAAGGATAATTATGATCTTTCTCAACTTGAGGAAAACATTTTAAACTACTACAAAGTCGATGGAGAGCTGTATTCAATGCCATTCAACTCATCGACGCCAGTCATGGTCTACAACAAAGAAGCTTTCAAAGAGGCTGGGTTAGACCCTGAAAAAGCTCCAGAAACATTCTCTGAGGTAATCAGTGCTGCAGAGAAACTGAAAAAAGGTGAGATGTATGGATTCTCTATGCTGACGTACGGATGGTTTTTCGAACAGCTCGTTGCAACACAGGGCGGATTGTATGTCAACGAAGAAAATGGCCGTGCGGGAGATGCGACAGAAGCACTCTTTAACGGACCAGAAGGACTTAACGCTTTCAACTTCTTAGATACGATGAACAAAGCCGGTACATTCGGCAACTTCGGAACAAACTGGGATGATATCCGTGCAGCGTTTGCTTCTGAAAAAGTAGCGATGTATATGGATTCATCAGCAGGCGTTGCAGGTGCTATTGCTACTGCGCCATTTGACGTAGGCGTTGCATACATTCCCCACGCGGATGAAGTGAAACGAAACGGGGTTGTAATTGGTGGTGCTTCGCTTTGGATGTCTAAAGGAATCGATGAAAAAGACCAAGAAGCGGCATGGGAGTTTATGAAATATATGACGACACCGGAAGTACAGGCAAAATGGCATCTGGATACAGGGTATTTTGCCATTAACCCGAAAGCATATGATGAAGAGAGCGTAATTGAAAAGTGGGCAGAATTCCCACAATTCAAAGTGACAGTCGATCAGCTACAAGATACGGTTCCAGGTCTTGCGACACAAGGAGCGCTCATCTCAGTCTTCCCGGAATCACGTCAACAGATTGTAACTGCTTTGGAAGATCTTTACCAAGGGGGAAAACCTCAGGAAGTCCTTGATCAGGCAGCAGAAGGAACGAACCGTGCAATGGAAATCGCTAACAAAACGAAACAATAGACTAGTAGAAGATAAGCCCCTATTCGTGTAAGAGCGAATAGGGGTTTCGTATGATGTAATTGTACTTTTGTATGGTTGTTGAGTTGAACAAAGAAGTCGTTATTGAATACCCATTAATTACATATGAGTGGTGCTTTTATCCATCAATAGTTATATAATTTAAATAGGATAAAAGATCGTGAGGGGAAATAATGAAGTTCACAGTAGCGAAAAAACTATGGTTTGGTTTTTTAACAATTTTGGCATTACTCGTCATTGTGGGTGGGGTTAGTTTATGGGCTTCCATACGACTTGATACAGATTACAAGTTTTTACTGGATGACCGTGTAAAAAAAGTGAATTTAGTAGATGAATTCATCCTAAAGCACAATGAGATTCAAGATGAAGTACGAGGTTTCATGTTGTTCAAGGACGATGTGCATCTGGATGCGCGTCAAGAACAGATTAACCGTTATAACGAATTATACGATGAATTGTCAACCATGCTTCGTTCAGAAAAAGATCGACAGTCATTGGAAGAACTTAATGCGGCACGCGCAAAGTTTTTAACCTTGCAAGATACAATCGTTGAAAGTATTCAAGCCGGAAATGACCGGAAAGCAACTGAACTAGGAAGGGCATCGACAAATGTGGGTGTTGTTGTATTGGAAAATGCTGAAAGTATCAAAGGGGAACAATTTAAAGCATTGGAAAAAAGCCGCTCTGAACTGGAAAGCTTCGTAGCGGGATTGAAATTGTTTGTCATCTGTATGGTTGTGTTTTCCATGATTCTAGGCATTGTCATATCCACAATAATTAGCCGGAATATCTCACGTCCTGTCAGGGTTGTGACAGAGGGATTGAACGAGATTGCGAAAGGAAATCTAACAATTGATCTGCTAAAAGTTAAGAATAAGGACGAAATTGGCGATATGGCAATTGCTTTCAATAAAATGGGGACAGATATAGCGAATATGGTGCGGAAAATTAACGTTTCCGCTGAACAATTGGCGCTCCAATCAGAGGGATTGTCGGCAAGCTCTGAAGAAAGTCTAGCAACCTCTGAAATGGTTTCCAAAACTGCTGAAATTCAGCTAATGGGCAGTCGACAACAACAAGGAATTATCTCGCAGTCGAGTACTTCTATGGAAGAACTTTCGTTAGGCGTTGCGGAGATTGCAACCAACAACGAAGAAATGTTAAACGCTGCAGAATCTGTATCAAAGTTAGTCATAACCGGTTCTGGGGTGGCTGCGGAAGTTTCGCTTCAAATGTCGACAATCCATTCGACAATTCAAGAGTCAACTAAGATTATGGTGGAAATGGCACAGCATTCAAATGAAATACAGAAGATAACGACACTCATTACCACAATTGCGGAGCAAACAAACTTGCTTGCATTAAATGCTGCAATTGAAGCGGCGCGTGCAGGGGAATATGGAAAAGGCTTTGCGGTTGTGGCGGAGGAAGTTCGGAAACTGGCGGAGCAGTCAAAGACGTCCGCTTCGGAAATTGGATCGATGGTAACGATGATTCAAGATGCTTCAAAACGTGCTGTGACTTCCATTACTTCAGGTAGTGAGCGTGTCGATGTTGGTATTGCTGCAACTGAACAATCACGTCTTGTCTTTGGGGAGATTCAGGATGCAGTCGGCGACGTTGCGACTAAAGTCGAAACGGTTTCAGCTGCAATCGAGGAAATTCAAGCGATGGCTGAAGAAGTGAGCCGTGGATCGTATGAAATAGAACAGTTAAGCAGCACAGCAGCTTCGTCTGCAGGTGATACAAGCGCGGCTACAGAAGAACAGTTAGCAGTCAATCAAGAAATCGCCGCAAGCGCTCAAGCACTCGCACAACTGGCTGAAGACCTGAAAACGGAAATGAAGCATTTTAGTGTGTAATTAGCAATCTTTAAAGCGAATAATAAATGAACATGCACTCTAATTGTTGGATATGTCCAACAATTAGAGTGCAGTTTTTTGTTGTTTGCATTCTTCATTAGAATAATCGTTTTAAATGAAAAGAGTGAAGAACAGGGATTAGGGGTATGTCTATAGTATATAAATAGTAAGGAGCTGAATGCATTGACGGAGAAAAATCAGCGAGATCCGAAAAAAGAAGAGGATCAAAATGCGAGCAATGGATTTACAGGAATGCCAAGTGAAAAGCCATTTCCGGACTTCGAACCAAAAATGAGCGAAGAAAAACACGTTGAACAATTTGAAGAAACCTCCGAAAATGGTCGAACAGATTCCTCAGAAAAATAATGAATTTACGGAGTCTCTTGGTTTTCAAAAATGAAAAAAGCGGTCTCACTCAACAGGAAAGGGGAGAGAGACCGCTTTTTATTGCATTGTGTTTTTATAGCTATTATTCTTTCTACACTTGTTTACTATTATTAATAAAGTTCGAAACGATTTTAGCAACGTGTTCGCGTGTAGTTGACTGACCAGCCATAAATTTGCCGTCCGTGCCTTTAACAATCCCGAGTCGAAAGAATCAGGCGGTTTCCTACATATAGCAGGCATGAAGCTTGTTTTCGATGGAAAAGCTGAAACGTTCGCAGATCATATGAAGTCTGTTTGGACAATCGATTCCACAATTGAAGGACGTATTCTAACTAAAGTACCTTACAGCGATGTTGCTTATGATAGCTGGGCATATCCGTACGTATCTGATCTATATTAACGAGGAATCTAAAAAGGCACTAACACAACGTACGGTTCTGAAAAAATAATGACACGTGCTCAAGCCGCTTCATGGATTGTTCGCGCGCTCGATTTGAAAACGACTGGTACTGTACCGTTCAGTGATATTAATAACTATGCTGCAGATACAATAACAGAAATTTCAGCGGCTTACGAAAATGGACTTATCAAACACCACCGTTTTGGAATGCGATAACGGTCGATGGATCAATTTCTTTTGCTTTTGCCAGCATCCCGTCAGTAATGAGATTGCCAAGGTTCGTTTCTCCCGCACGTACACCGCCGAGATCAGGCAGACCTCTTAGGAATACGCCTGCAGACGCGCCAGTCGGTTTTTTCATCGTCTTCTGACTTTGTCAGCGAATTGCTTACGGATGGTCGCTGCGCCTTCATCTATGGCGGTATTTTCACCACCGACAGCATGGAGTACACCGTTGTAGTCTTTAATAACACCTTTTTCATCGAATGTAATGTCAAGTTGGGCTAAGAATTTGTTGTACTCATTGGCCTGAACGATTAGGACAGGTTCAATGTCTTTATTCACAACAAAAGGCTCGTACAGTTAAACGTGCGTATGGTCGCCTACAATTACATCGATGCCTGGTACATTCTTTTTCAGCATTCACTTCTCTGATGATGTCATTGTAGATTTTTACCGTTTTCAGCATTCGTTTCAGCTGTTTTGGATTATAATCCTTCGAAAAGTGAATCTGACGAGAAATTAGTGTTTGCGCTAATGAACGGGAATTCTACACCTATAATGAAATCCGCTAATGCTTTGTGTCCATCAGCGGATCCATCGAGGTCGAATTCATGGTTGCCGATTGTCATAGCTTCGTAACCCAATAGCGCTCTATTAACTTATAAACCTATGAAAAACGCCATCTAAACGGGTTTCAAACCAATCAGTTGGCTTTTTTTCGTAAAGTAATCATGTTTTTTGTTATATTTACTGCTGGGAGGTCGAAAGTCGGCTGATATGGTATAATCATTGAATGAAAAATAATGACTCAGCTTGTATGGTTATTGAAAGATGGGATGAGATTTTAAATGAAAAATAAATCGAAAAAAATTGTGGTATTCAGCAATATGTACCCGTCGCTGCAACATCCGACATTTGGTTTGTTCGTGAAAAATCAGGTTAGGCTTCTTCAGTCAACCGGTCTTGATGTCGATGTGGTCGTAAATCAGAATCCTGGTCGTGGGAAAGTAAATGCATTGAAAAAATATACCTTATGGTTTTCTCGTTCATTTTTGTATTTGACAAAAAATCGCAAGTCTTTGGCGTTAACACATGCGCATTATGCTTTTCCAACTGGACTCCTTTCATTGATGGGGAAAAAGTTGTTTGGTATTCCTTACGTAGTGACTGTTCACGGTGGGGATATTGACAAGATGGCTGCAAAAAGTCAGCGTATTGCTGACATGACAAAAAATATCTTGCAGCAAGCAGAAGCGGTCATCGTTGTAGGAGACAAACTTCGTGAGGATGTGACAAATCGCTTCGAGGTTCCAGAGGGAAATGTACATGTCATGAGTATGGGGATTGACACATCCGTTTTTAGTTATATGTCGAAAGATGAGGCGCGAGAAAAGCTATCTCTTCCTATAGAAGAGAAAGTACTGTTATTCGTCGGAAATGTGATTCGAGAAAAAGGGCTTCTAGAGATCGTCGAGGCATTCGATTCACTAAAAATGTCATTTTCCAATAGTAAATTATATATAATAGGGTCGCAGAAAGATGCTCGTTTTTTTGAAGAGTTACGTTCATTCATCCGTGAAAAAGACGTTGAAGATATCCACTTTAAAGAACCGCTAAGTCAAGCGGATTTAGCAATCTGGATGTCGGCTTCAGACGCGCTGGTACTGCCTTCGTATCATGAAGGCTTTGGCTTGGTTGCACTGGAAGCGATGTCTGCAGGAACAAAAGTGGTCGGAACAAATGTCGGTGGACTTACATCTCTCTTGTCAGATCAAGCTGGAATTTTAGTAGAGCCAAAAAATCCTGCATCCCTAGCAGAAGGTCTGTGGAAAGCACTGGATGGTGATTCGGATGTGATTAATGAAGCGGTCGTGCGGTCAAGAATTTCAGCACACTCCTTTGAAACGATTGTAGAGCAATTACTGTCGATTTACCGAACGTCTGGGAAGTAACTAGAAAAGTTCAATGAGTAAATTAAAGAAAATTATCGGCGCTGTCGCAATCATTAACATCTTCGATAGATTGTTTGGCTTTCTTCGGGAAGTAGCGATTGGCAATCAATACGGTACTTCGAAGCCTGCTGATGCGATTATTACAGCCTATACGATACAGAATTTCATATACCTTGTTTTTGGAGGGGCTTTGACTTGTAAAAAAAATACGGACACATAGGGCTTTATCCGAAATTGTCGAATGATAGACAGATATAAAAGCCGAGGTGTCTTTGTTAGCAATCTTGGCATTATCTCTCTGATGATTGATTCGTATTGCTTGCTGTGTATGCAGGGGTGAAATGGAATTATAATTGGATAGAATAAGGATAAAAGACGACATTTCAGTTTGAAATGTCGTCTTTTTAATGTAGGTAGATGAACAGAATTTAAAAATTTGCATTTTACAGGTTGATTATTCTACATGAAAAAATTATCTTCGCCAATCTTCTCATACAGTCCGCTCTTTTTGAAAAGAGATAATTTCTCTTTAGGCAACCGTTTGATAATTATTTGGATACCCGCTTTTTCTGCATGATCCAGCAGTGCAAAGAGGGCTGCTTCTCCCGTCGCGTCAATGACAGAGAGGTGTTCCACATCGAGAATGATTTTCTTAGCACCCGTTAGCAAGATAGCGGGGTATTTGTCTTCAAATACTTTTGCGGTACCGAAGAAAATAGGGCCATCCACAATATATTTTGCTAATGAAACAGTATCCTCTTCGCCAAACTTAATCATTTCTACTTCAGATGGTTTCGCTTCCTTCATGTCGAGTTTACCACTCATTTTACGTAAGAATGAAAGAGCAGCAAGCAAAATACCAACCTGAACTGCAACTGTCAAGTCGATGAAAATCGTCAGAAGAAACGTTGTTAGTAAAACGATTGAATCTCCTGTACGTATAGACAAAATATGGACGAATGATTTGCGTGCGCTCATATTCCAAGCGACATACATAAGAATCGGTGCCATTGCCGCTAGCGGAATGTAGGATGCATACGGCGCAAGGAGGAGTAAGAATACTAGGACGAAAACACTTTGTACGACACCTGATATTGGACTGACTGCTCCTGATCGGATGTTCGTGGCTGTGCGGGCAATGGCTCCTGTTGCCGGGATACCTCCGAACAAGGGTGTAATGATGTTGGCGATTCCCTGTCCGAATAACTCGCGTTTCGAATCATGTTTTACTCCTGGCTTCATTCCATCCGCAACGACAGCGGACAATAATGACTCAATTGCACCGAGTGCCGCAATAATGAGGGCAGGCTGCCACAGGTTTACTAATTTTGTTAGTGTGATTTGTGGAAAATTGAAGCTAGGTAGCGCACGAGAAATACCGCCAAATGCAGTCCCGATGGTTTCAACTTTACCAGGGAACAAGAAGATAGAAATGAGGGTCGGAATTAGTAATGCAATAAGCAGTAACGGAACACGAGGGGCTACTTTTGGCAAGATGAAGATTATGATAAGCCCAATTATGGCTGTACCTATACTGAAAATGTTAACCGTGTGAAACTGATTGAAGAGGTCAATCATGTTTTCATGGAAAAACTCTCTTTTTTCCAATCCGGTGATTCCGAAAAAATTACCTAATTGACCGGTAAAGATGATAACGGCGATTCCCGCGGTGAAGCCGATTGTGACAGACCGCGGGACGAAGTGGATGAGATTACTGATTCCAATGAAACTCATAATGACGAGGAATATACCTGCTAGAAATCCTGCGATTAGCAAATCCTCATAACCATATTGGAGAACAATTGCAAGCAGTATCGGGATGAAAGCTCCTGTAGGTCCAGCAATTTGGAAACGTGATCCTCCTAATAATGCGACGAGGAGACCCGCAATAATGGTTGTATATAATCCGTATTCCGGTTTGACACCTGATGCAATTGCAAAAGCCATCCCGAGCGGAATGGCTACAATACCAACAGTGATACCTGCAATTAAGTCTTTGCGGAACCCAGCTCCGTTGTAATCTAGATATCGGTTGTCTTTAAACATTCGATTCACTTCTTTCAGTGACTTAGTAGAATAGCTTCCTATTTAACTATATATTACAAATCGTGCAGTTACAAGGGGGTGTCCCGGATGTTGGTGTGTTTTAATAAGGAGGGAAGGATGAATTAGAGATCGTGCTGGTCCGCTTTGGCTACCACGAAGACGTGCTTTCGCTGGATGGTCTATTTTAGAAAGCACATTTCGTTATTCGGGTATGAGATTAACCTATAGTGTGATAAATCGAGAGAATGTTTTTAACAAAACTATCAATATATAGAATAAATCAGAGGTTGTGCTAATACCGCTTCAGCGCTTTGTGGATGCCTCCCGCGATAAGCCAGAAAGAAGACCACTTTCCGTCTTATCGCCCCGGCTATCACGAAGTCGCGCTTTCGCTGGATGGTCTATTTAAGAAAGCTCACTTCATTATTGTGGATTAGCCCTGCATCCTATAGTGTGCCCTTCTTCAATGAAATTAGTATCAAATAGTAATCACATTATAATCTCAGTGCATACATCTCAAAAAAACTTTCAATAATGGAACACTCCAGCGCAGGCGCGGCAAAGGGGTAGCTGAAGCTATGAGATTGGATGCGAAGCGTTAATCTAGGCTCATGGCGAAAGGCATCCCCAAAGCGCCAAGCGGTCTATAATGTACACACTGAATTACAACTCTATCAATTATGGTCACCCCATCGCTGGATAGGCGCATATGTAGCTTCATTCCCACTCAGTCTTGATGAAGAATAGGAGCAGGGATAAACAATAAAATAGAAAAAATGGGATGCGTCGTCATTAGTTGACGACACATCCCATCTGTCTATGAATGCTATTTCAGAATTGGCCAGCCCGAAGTAGGGATGGCTGTATGTGTTAATTAAGCTGATTAAAACGTTTGAAACCAGTGAATTTAGCTTTCCAGTAGCCCGAATCAATTGAAGAAATCTCAACCTATTGCGAAGCAGCGTGGATAAAGTTCCCATCGCCCAAATAAATCCCCGCATGTGAGATACCGCTCCCGAAAAATACTATATCTCTTGGTACGGGTTTGTCCACATTAAATGAATTGGTATGCATGCCGATTGTGTCGAGTCGTATCGCCGGGTTTGACTGTGTATGATTTGGTAGCTACATCCGCATTCCCTACGAAGATAAAAGTTGCTAGGGACTTCCAACCGAATAGTCCGCCATCATCACCCGAAAGAGTAAATGAATAAGTGTTATTCAAGTCATCAATAGGGCCTGGTTCATCATTTAATCGCTCGCCGACTTTTGCCAAATAGCCACCATCGGCATCTCATCAGAATTCAGTGTTACTGAATATCCATTGATTGTATTAAAACTTGAAAAGGAACGTTGAAATTTCTGACAACTAAATGCGTTTTTTAAACAATGAACTGAATACGACTCCAATTAGTGCTCCGACAATCGCGGGTACAAGCCAACCAATCTGCTGTTCATAAAGCGGGAGATAGGCAAGAATTTCATTGACTGGTTTAATATCTATCCCAGCACCTTTCAATCCATCGAAGATGCTAACACCAGCAGTTGCGATTAACGCTAAAATATAAACAATTGGCTTTCTACCAAATGATTTGTCGATGAATGACATGAGCATAAGAACAATAGCTAACGGGTAAATCATTAGCAAGACTGGAATTGAAATTGAAATCAGCTGTGTCAAGCCGAAGTTTGAGATAATCGTACTGAATCCCGCGAAAATGAAAACATAAGTTTTGTAAGAATTACGCGGAAATGCCTGTTCAAAATACTGGGCACATGCTGAAACGAGGCCAATTGATGTCGTTAAACAGGCAAAAATGATTGTCAATGCGAGGACAGTTGTTCCGAAGGATCCGTACAAAACAGTCGATGCGAGAGCAAGAACTGTGCCTCCATTTTCCTGTATCCCAACAACACTAACGCTAGTTGCACCGATAAACCCTAGTGAAATGTAGACGACGGCAAGTCCGATTGCTGCAACAAGTCCTGCGAAAACCATCGCTTTCATAACGGCCGGTCTTGATGTTACCCCTTCAGCTTTAAGTGCATTTATCACAACGATACCAAATACGAGAGCCGCGATGACATCCATCGTCAAATACCCTTCAACAAAGCTGCGGAAAAATGGATGCGATGCGTAATCGCCTTGCGGCTGCTTAATTTCACCCATAGGGGAAACAATACTTTTCACGGCAAGCGCACCAATGACTAAGAAGAGGATAGGCGTTAGCACTTTTCCGATACGATCGACAAGTTTTGCAGGATTCAATGCAAGCGACACAGTGATGGCAAAGAATACAATTGTAAACAAAGCGAGTGGCCACTGTGCATTTGAAATGCTATCGGGCAAAAATGGAACAATCCCGATTTCATAGGACACAGTTGCAGTTCTAGGAATACCGAAAAATGGACCAATCGCCATATAAACAATCATTGTGAAAGTGATTCCAAAGTATGGATGTACCCGGCTTGCAATGATTTCTAAGCCGCCTCCAGCATTGGCGATTGCAAGAATTGCGATGAGTGGCAATCCGACTCCTGTAATTAGGAAACCAATCATTGCAATGAAAAGTTCATCGCCCGCCATTTGTCCAAGAAGTGGGGGGAAGATTATATTACCGGCGCCCAAAAACAATGCAAAAAGCATCAGGCCGATTACGAAATTCTTTTGTAGAGACAAGTAATTTGCAACTCCTTGATGAAATTATGTACATAGCTGACCGTCTAACATTATAGCTGAGAAATCGGACAATCGTCTATTAAATAGAACATTACACTAAAGTAAGCTATCGCTATATTTGAAAACGAGAGAATAACTATACTTCTAGAATGGATCCCGTAATTTGTCATGATACATGTTAAAAAACAGCCTTGATGATCTGGACATAACCAGATATCAAAGCTGTTTTTATATTAGCCTCTGCCGATTGGCCAATCGAATGGCGGTGATCCTGGTGGTGAATGTTTTAGAATATCGATGACTGGAATCGTATAAGCGAAAAGGATTAGGGCGATTGTAATCGCAATCCATAAATACCAGTTTTCAAGAATTTTTGGTGTAGGCTCCGCATTATCTTCTTCTACCGCAATCGGGAATTCTTCTACGCCGCGCGGTGCAAAGAAAGTTAGCTGGATGAAAATGTAGACCATCAAGAGGATACCGATGAAAAGAATCGTTCCGCCGACTGCCTGCGCAATTTGGTAATTAATCCAAGTTGCGACTTGTTCGCCACCTGCATATTCCGAGAAGTTTGAACGACGAGGTCCGCCAAGTAATCCTTGAATATGCATAGCACCTGACATGATTGTCATACCAATTGTCCAGATGAATGTTTGGATAATCCCAAGTTTGTTCAATCTAGGTGTAAGTCTTCTACCCGTTAAATGAGGGACAAGCCAATACGTAATTCCGAAAAACGTTAGGATGACTGTTGTCGCAGCAGTTAAATGGAAGTGACCTGTAATCCAAATCGTATTATGGACGAGTGCATTCATTTGGTGAGAAGCGTTAACGATACCGCCGGCTCCTCCTGGTATGAAGGCGGCCATCCCAATGAATGGCGCTAGGAAACGGACATCTTTCCAAGGTAACTTTTTGAACCAGCCGAATAGGCTCTTATGGCCTTTCTTCCTACCTGTAATTTCAAATGTAGCGAATATCGAGAAAGCTGTCATCAGTGATGGGATAACTACCATGAATGTAAGTACAACTTGAATGAATTTCCATGTAGGGTCAATACCTGGCTCTGTCAGCTGGTGATGGAAGCCTACTGGAATTGAAAACATGAGTAATAAGATGAAAGCAAGTCGTGCAAGGGAATCACTGAATAGTTTTCCGCCGATAATTTTGGGAATGATGACATACCATGCCATGTAAGCAGGAAGCAACCAGAAATAAACGAGCGGATGACCGAAATACCAGAACAAAGTACGGCTGAGCAATACGTTGATGGTTTCAGCGTAACCGAGTGACCAAGGTATGAACTGGATGATAACAGATGTTGCCACCCCGATTGTAGCGATGAACCACATAAGCATGTTGATGGTAACCATGAATGCAAGCAATGGTGATTTCTTGCCTTTATGCGCTTTTTTCCAGACATACAATTGACGGAAGTTGACGAATGCTGCAATCCAGCTGCCGATAATGACGAATGCAAGACCGAAATAGAAGGCTGGATGGGCTCTGAGTGGTGCATAGAACGTATACAATACAGATGCTTCACCAACTAGAATCGTAATTGCTGTCACAACAGTCCCGATTAGCATTACCCAGAAAGAGAGCCATGCAAATTTCCTCTGCTTTTCCGAAAGTCCGACCGTTTTTCCCATTAGTGAGAATTGGAATCCGATGATGAAAAATGTAGTGAGGACGAGGCCAAGAATGACGCCATGGACGGTAAGGATTGTATAATAATCGATATTGAAAGGTAATTTATATTTACCTGATCGGGCGAGTGTTTGTAGCAATCCCATTAAACCGCCGACAAAAAGGGAAATATACGTCACGTACATGAATGCCATGTATAATCGAGAGTCTTTTTTAGAAAGTAGTAATTGGTTGTTAGCCATTATTCATACACCTCCACAGTTCCGAACATCTGGTGGTGACCGATGCCGCAGTATTCGTTACAGACAACCGTGAATTCGCCTGTATTTTTCATAATCGTTTCATACCGGCTTATATGGCCAGGTTCAACCATCATATTGACATTCGTTCCGGCTACTTGGAAGCCATGGACAACGTCTTTCGTGGTAACTTGATAAAGGACCGTGGAACCTTTTGGTACGCGAATCGTTTTAATAGCGTTACCGTCTTTGTCTTTGCCAACATCGTAGTTGAATGCAGACGCAACAATATTAACGATATATTTTCCATCAGCAACTTCGCGAATACCAAGATTTTCAGGTTTGAATGCTTCGTGTGCTTCAACATTTTGTGGATCAATGGTTTCGATATGACTTTGCGGGTGCGTTCCTTTCCAGAATGCAGCAAAGCCGATAATAAGTAAGAATAAAACAAGTGAAGCCATTCCAAAAATGAGCCAAATCTTTTCATATTTATGCAAATGCATATGTAACCCTCCCAAATTAAGTAATTATCTAGACATAAATAGTGCATAAAACCCGAACCAGGCTACCAAAATGAAGATACCCAGCAACATGACTGCAATGAATGTACCTTTTAAACTAGTAGTGGATTGGTGAGTTGAATTTCTTTTCCCCAATGGTGACACCTCCTTTTTCGGCGAAGTGAATTCGTCTTACCTTTATCATAGTCAAATCTACTAATAGCGGAATTAGGGAAAACCCTATGACTATCGATATAGCTGCCATTTCACAAAGTCTTCACATTTCATTCATAAATGTGTCGTAATTCTCATATGAATTCATAAGCGGTAATGGCTAGATAAATGGTTTACTAGCTAATGTGTGAGGGTATAGAAAGCAGTCGACTTCATGAATTATTCATGTCATAAAAGTTGACCTAAATGTGTAAGGAAATTACAATTAAGCGTGGACTAAATCATAACGAAAGTTGGATGATCTATATGGAAAATTTAAAACTCATAAAAGTTGATAGTCCGGGACAGGGTGCGGAGCATGTCTTCAAGATTATTAAAGAGGAACTTGACAGTGGACGGTTAGCTGTACTCGGTCTTGCAACAGGAAGCACAATGGTTCCTGTGTATGATAAATGGACAGAATCAGACCTTGATTTTACAGAGGTGGTTTCTTTTAATTTGGATGAGTATATTGGTATCCCAGCATCTAGCCCTAATAGCTATGCTTATTTTATGAATGAACATCTCTTTAGTAAAAAGAAATTTAAAGAAATAAATATACCGAATGGAATGGCGGAGGACTTGGATAAAGAATCCGCAGACTACGAAGCTCTATTTACAAAGTATCCGCTTGATATTCAATTGCTTGGCGTAGGGGAGAATGGCCATATTGCATTCAATGAACCCGGAACTTCATCTGATTCAGTCACACATGTAGCACATTTAACTGAATCGACATTAGGCGTGAACAGCCAGTACTTTGAAAATGATGAAAAAATTCCTGAAACAGCATTGACGATGGGTATCAAATCAATTACAAATGCGAAAAAATTGATTTTGCTCGCTTTCGGCGAAAAGAAACGTGCTGCAATTGGCAAGTTGCTTGAAGGTAATAGAACATCTGAGTGGCCGATAACGGAACTTTTGAGTCATGATGATGTAATTGTTATAACTGATCTTGACATATAAGAGGAAAATTAAAAGGTGAGTCCCTACAGATAGTAGGGACTCACCTTTTTGTTTTTTTATTGTGAAAAGATGTTAAGGACGATCATGATCCAATGCGCCGAATGAAGCCCTAATCTCTTCAATTATCTCTGTACGGTTATCTTGTTCAGATAGCAAACGTTCGTCTTCTTCCATCTGGCTATCGTGTGGCTGTAAAGAGGAAAACTTTATTCGCTCTTTGGGTATTTGTTCTACATTATCGGTGTGACGGTAACGACTATCATCTTGAAGAGGTTCGTAATCTCCAGCTGCTTGGTCTAAATAGGGATCGCGTATAAAGCTTCTGCCGGAGTTTTTCTTTTCAATATGATCATTATCCAACCAACCGTTTCCATTTTCATGTGAGGGGTGTTTAAGATTATCCGATAAGTCATCTTCATGTTTCATAGCGCTCGCCTCCTAATGAATAGTGTTACTAATCTAAATTCCCTCTTTATAAACCTATAAACACTAATAATAGGTTATTATGTTTCAATATTGTCCTATATTGCGATTTATGTAATATTGTTGTCACACAACTGTAATGTAAGCAGTGTTTAAAGCGTGGTAATCTTGTTCTAGAGAGTATTTTCAGATAAATTAATTCATTGGGGGAACATATGAATCTTATAGTTACTATGAAAAAGACATTTTCAATCATTGCAATGTCATTACTGTTACTCGTCGCACCTTTCGCTGGACAAGCTGAAGCTTCATCTAAACCAGCTGCAATTTCAAAAACGGCTACAAGTCTTTTAGGAGTTAAGTACAGCTACGGCGGTACAACAACAAGAGGGTTTGACTGCTCGGGCTACGTTTCGTACGTTTTTAAGAAAAACAATATTAAACTTTCGCGTACTGCGGCTAGCATGCACGCATCAGGAACTACTGTTAAAAAAACAAATTTAGCTGCTGGAGACCTAGTGTTTTTTAATACGTCAGGTAAAGGGGTTTCACATGTAGGTATATACATAGGTAATGGTAAATTTTCACATGCTTCCAGTTCAAAAGGGGTACGTGTTGATAAGTTGAACGATCCTCATTACTGGGGAAAACGCTATGTTGGTGCAAAACGTATCAATGGCGTGAATTCAGTTGCTTCAGTTAAATAATATCTAAAAAGACAGCACCAAGCGACCTGAAAAGGGGACGCTTGGTGCTGTCTTTTTTGTTGTGAGTAAGGGGTGCGCATTTGATGCAAGTGAGAATGAATTAGAAATTCTGCTAATACCGCTTCAGCTACCACGAAGTCGCGCCTTCGCTATATGGTCTATATATAAGGAAAGAGCATTTTGTTATCGGGGATGAGATTTGCAATCTATAGTGCGATAAATCGAGTGAATGCATTTAACAACAGTATCAATAAATGGAATGAAACAGAAATCCAGCTAATACCGCTTCTGCGCTTTGTGGATGCCTCCCGCGATAAGCGAGGGCACTGAAAAAGCCCGACTTCCTTCAATCCCGTTGATTTCCGTTCCGAGCGGACGCTT
>NZ_JBYHFQ010000035.1:0-37708 GCF_057669665.1 Sporosarcina sp. Y1004
GTTCGATCCCGGTCGGGACCGCCATTTAAATTTAAATTCAGAACCGATTACGGGATTTCATTCCGGAGTCGGTTTTTTTGTTGTTTAAGATGTTAAAATAATTATTAAAAAGTATCAATACTTTCCGATGCAATGTATTTTAGGTACACTATAGCAAAGAAGTAGAAAGGAAATATGATTATGACTAGGAAAATAGAAGTGAATTCTGTCGAGGAGACAGAAAAAATCGCAACTAAACTTGCATCTCTTCTCACTCCTCCAGATGTACTGACGCTTGAAGGGGATTTAGGTGCCGGAAAAACAACATTTACAAAAGCCCTTGCAAAGGGATTAGGTGTTACAGGCACAGTTAATAGTCCGACTTTCACAATCATTAAACAGTATGAAGGGAAGTATCCGTTCAATCATCTGGATGTCTACCGATTAGCTGGCAGTGATGAGGATCTTGGCTGGGACGAGCTATTTTATGGTGATGCCGTATCAGTTATTGAGTGGGCACATCTAATTAAAGATGATTTACCTACAGAACGTTTGGAAATTCAGCTTGTCCATAATGGTGAAGACAAACGAACAATTATTATAACGCCTCTAGGTAAGAGGTATGAAGAGATTTGTGAGGGGATTTTCTTATGATTTGGTTAGGTATAGATACAGCTAACACGCCCATTTCCGTTGCCCTAGTTAAAGATGGGGAATTATTAATAGAAGAAACGTCCGCGATGGCTATTAATCACTCCTTACGTGCTATGCCAGCAATTGAACAGCTATTGGAAAAAGCAAATCTGAAACCATCGGATATAGGTGCAATTGCAGTTTCGGAAGGACCGGGTTCATATACAGGTGCTCGAATTGGAGTGACGATTGCAAAGACACTTGCCTGGACACTCGGTAAGCCTCTCGTTGGGGTGTCTACTTTGAAAGCAATGGCAGCAAATGTGTTATTTTACAACGGTTTGATTTGCCCGTTAGTCGATGCTAGAAGAAGTAATGTCTATGCAGGTGTTTATCGGTCCGAAGCAGGAAAACTTACTCAATTGATAGAGGATGGACATTACTCCCTTGAAGAATTGATTCTATTACTTGAAGAGCAAAGTAGTCCTATTTTATTCGTTGGAAAAGATACGGCTATGCATAAAGAAATGCTTATTGAACGGCTTGGTGCAGGTGCTGTAATTTCTCCTCTTCAATTTAATCTACCTCGGGCATCTTCGCTTATATATGTAGCTGCTCAATCAGAACCGGAAAATGATATTCATGGATTCGTTCCGGAGTATCGACGTATTGCTGAAGCAGAGGCAAATTGGCTGAAAGAGCAGGGAAAGGAAAATGATCTTGGATAAAGTGATTATTTATAGAGAGATGGGAACAGGTGATATATCTTCAGTTGTTGAAGTTGAAGAAGAAGTATTTGCTACTCCTTGGACTGCGGAAGTTTTTGAACATGAAATGAATGGAAATGACTATGCTCATTATGTCGTTGCTGAATTTGAAGAGAAAGTCATAGGCCATTGTGGCATGTGGATTGTTCTAGATGAGTGTCATATTACAAATGTTGCGGTACGAAAGCATATGCAGGGAAACGGCATTGGTGAAGGATTGATGAAAGAAGCGATAGCTGTTTGTAGAGAAAAAGAAGTCCGGTTAATGACCCTGGAAGTGCGGATGACTAATACTACGGCTCAAAATTTGTACCGTAAACTTGGTTTCCAGGACGGCGGAATCAGAAAAAACTATTATGCAGACGACCATGAAGATGCGCTCGTCATGTGGGTGGAATTCAAATGACAAAAGATATTTATATTTTAGGAATAGAAACGAGTTGTGATGAAACTGCCGCTTCCGTTGTGAAAAATGGAACTGAAATCATTTCAAATGTTGTGGCATCACAAATTACTAGCCAAAAGCGATTTGGCGGGGTAGTACCGGAAATCGCTTCAAGACATCATGTTGAACAAATTACATTGGTGATTGAAGAAGCACTTTCGAATGCAAAACTTAAACCTGCAGAGTTGGATGCAGTTGCTGTTACGGAAGGGCCGGGTTTAGTCGGCGCGTTGTTAATCGGCGTTAATGCTGCGAAAGCATTTGCATTTGCCAATGGATTGCCGATTATAGGCGTGCATCATATTGCAGGCCATATTTATGCGAATGAGCTGATGCAACCAATGGAGTTCCCACTTCTAGCTATAATCGTCTCAGGTGGTCATACAGAGCTTGTATTAATGAAAGGGCATGGTTCATTTGAACTCATTGGTGAAACGCGTGATGATGCTGCTGGTGAAGCCTATGACAAGGTAGCTCGTGTACTTGGACTTTCATATCCGGGTGGTCCACAAATTGATAAGCTGGCAGCTGAAAGTGATGGACAAATAGAATTTCCAAGGGCTTGGCTTGAACCAGGTTCGTACGATTTCAGCTTCAGTGGACTTAAATCTGCTGTTATTAACTACAAACATAATCTTGCACAACGTGGAGAGGCCGTAAATCCATTCCATGTCGCAGCAGGTTTCCAGGCGAGTGTTGTGGAGGTACTGACAACAAAAGCATTGAAAGCAGCGAAGGAGTTTGGAGTCAAGCAAGTAATTGCAGCTGGAGGAGTAGCAGCAAACAAAGGATTACGCTCATCTCTTGAAGAAAACTTCAAGAGGGAGGAAGTTCCCTTCTATGTACCTCCAATTGCACTCTGTACAGACAATGCAGCAATGATTGCTGCTGCTGGATCAGCAATGTTCAGTGACGGTATTCGCGGAAATCTTGCAATGAACGGTAAACCAGGTATGCCCCTCGTCTCGTGGAAAGAATAAATACGTAAAAACACAGAAGTTGCCAAATTGCGACAATTTCTGTGTTTTTTTTATCCCGATTTATTTTAGAATGTCAATAGGGAACATTCGTACTTATGCACATTTGTTGATAACTTGTGCATAACAATGACATATCAACCATTAATAACAGTTGAGAGAGGATAACTATGTGTATAACAATTGACTTTACTGTGGATAATGTGGACAATATTAAACTATTACCGGTATAACTAGGTTCTAGTTGTGAATAAGATTGTGGAAAGTATTTCACCGGTATAATGTGCATGTTTCGTAATTCGATATGTTCCGACAGCAAAAAGTGACAAAGCGCCACTTTGAATCAAGAGTCTTGATTCAAAATGACGCAATCTTTTCTTAAGCTAAAATCTCTAGTTCCTCTTGCAGCGCAAGCCAATTTTCCGATTTGTGATCATGTTCATCCTGGAGTGTGTCAATCTGGGACTGCAATTCCATTAATTTCACATGGTCATCTGCAAAATCAGGAGTTGAAAGTTCTTCTTGTAATGCCACAATCTTATCTTCCAAAACTGAAAGCTTAGATTCTACTTCGTCTATGGCTCTAGTTAATCTTCTTTCCTGTCTTTTTAGCTCTTTGTCATCGTCTTTTTTTCTTTCAATCACTGGAGTTGTCGTTTTTGTTGCTGCATTTGTTTCGGCGAGCAGTTCTTCCTGTTCCAGCTTCTTCTCTACGAAGTAATCGTAATCACCAAGATATTCAACTGCACCAGTACCGCTAATATCAATTACCTTAGTTGCAATACGGTTAATGAAGTAACGATCATGTGACACGAAGATAAGCGTGCCCGGGAAGTCATCCAATGCATTTTCTAGAATTTCTTTACTATCAAGGTCTAGATGGTTTGTCGGCTCATCAAGGATAAGCGTATTCGATTTCTGTAACATCAGTTTAGCAAGTGATAAGCGGGCTTTTTCCCCACCTGATAAAGACCTAACAGATTTCTCCACATCCTCACCGGTAAATAAAAAGCGTCCTAGCACAGAACGAACATCTTTTTCATTCATCATCGGCCACTCATCCCACAGTTCTTGTAGAACGGTACCAGTTCCGATAAGTGTTGCCTGTTCCTGATCGTAATAGCCAAATTGAACATTTGTACCATACCGGATTTTACCGGATATCGGGTCTTGTGCTTTAACGATTGTTTTTAATATTGTTGATTTCCCTACGCCGTTCGGTCCGATGAGCGCAATGCGATCTTGTTTGTATATCCGCATATCGATTCCCTTTGAGACAGGAATACCGTCATAGCCTACCGCTAGCTCTTCAAGGGCAAGTACATCGTTACCACTTGGTCGATCAATTGAGAAGGTGAAATTTGCTGATTTTTCATTACCATCAGGCGAATCCATCCAGTCCGTCTTTTCAAGCGTTTTTCTACGACTTTTGGCCATTTTGGATGTAGATGCACGAGCAATATTGCGCTGAACGAAATCCTCAAGCTTGGCCTTCTCTCCCATTTCTCTTACAAATAGTTTTTGATCACGTTCATAGTTTTTTGCTTTTTCGTCAAGATAGGCAGTATAGTTACCTGTGTACTTCATTACTTTTTTACGGGATACCTCGTAGACAATCGTGACGATTTCATCTAAGAAATAGCGGTCATGGGAAACAATTAGAATAGCCCCTTCGTATGATACCAAGTATTTTTCAAGCCAGCCTAACGTTTCGATGTCAAGGTGGTTTGTCGGCTCATCGAGTATGAGGAGATCGGGCTTACTAAGAAGCATTTTAGCAAGCGCCAATCGTGTCTTTTGACCACCCGAAAGAAGGGTGACATTTTTAGTGTAGTCCTCAGGGTAAAAACGCATCCCGTGCAGTACTGAACGGGTATCAGATTCGTATTGATAGCCGCCTGAGTCCTTAAATTCGACTTGCAGAGCATCGTATTCTTTAATGACACGATCATAGTCAGTCTTATTGTCATAGACAGACGGATCGGCCATTTGTCCTTCAAGCGATCTGAGCCGTCTTTCTATACTATGAAGTGGTTCAAATACGGTCATCATCTCTTCCCAAACTGTTAACGAGGAATCGATTCCTGAATGCTGTTCAAGATAGCCGATTCGTATATCTTTCGGAACGATTAAATCACCTGAATCAGCTGTCATTTCACCGGCAATTATTTTAAGAAGTGTTGATTTACCAGCGCCATTACGTCCAACTAGTGCAACGCGGTCGCGGTGCTGGACTTCTAGTTTTACGTTTTCTAATATATCTGTTCCTGAAAATGATTTTGTTAGTCCGTTCACTTGTAATACAATCAAAAGTAGCACCTCTATTCCTCTTCAGTTTAAATGAATAGTGTCAAGCGTGCAACGGTCGCCTTTACAACATTCATTATCTACTGTACGATAGAATCGCCTTTAAGTACGTGCAGGAGGGTTAGTATGAAAGAAGAAACACCAAAAATTCCACAGGCAACGTCAAAGCGTTTGCCTCTATATTATAGGTTTCTCCAAAATTTTGCGAACACAGGGAAGAAACGTGTATCATCCAGCGAGTTAAGTGAAGCGATGAAAATCGATGCCGCTACGATTCGACGTGATTTTTCCCATTTCGGGGCACTTGGCCGTAAAGGTTATGGCTATGACGTGCATTACCTAGTAGACTTTTTCCGTCAGACGCTCGACCAGGATGAAAAAACGGATGTCGCACTCATCGGGGTTGGCAGCTTGGGAAATGCTTTTTTGAAATATAATTTCCATAAGAACCATAATACGCGGATTGTCATTGCATTCGATCCAAAATCAGCTCTAGAGGGTACAGAGATGAGCGGCATACCTGTCTTTCATCCTGATACAATTAAGGAGAAGATTGAGGAATTAGGTATTGACCTGGTCATTCTCACAGTGCCATCACGTATTGCACAAGAAGTGACAGATCAACTTGTCACTATGGGTATTAAAGGGATTCTAAACTTTACTCCTGTGCGTCTAGCAGTACCAGAAACGGTACGAGTGCATACAATCGATTTGTCTGTCGAATTGCAAACACTTATCTATTTCATAAAAAATGACGTCAAAGGTTCACATATGTAACGGTTCGTTATTAGTAATCCCAACAGCTTTCGTGTAAAATAGACAAAGGAAGGAATGAATTTTTTCCTTCCACGAGAAAGGATCGAACTTTATCCTTTCCTAGGAAGGATTGAACTTTATCCTTCCCAAGGAAGAATTGTAATTCAATTCCTATCTTATGAAGGAGGTGTCCGAAATGCCAGGTCCAGGAAGTCTGATAATCATCGCTGTTATTGCTTTGCTCGTATTCGGTCCTAAGAAATTGCCTGAAATCGGGAAAGCCTTTGGTTCTTCATTGCGTGAATTCAAACACGCCACAAAAGGTCTTGTAGAAGACGACGATGTAAAAAAAGTGGAAGACAAGAAAGAAGAACTGAAGTAAGTTAGGATGACTGTCCGATGAACGATAAAAACTTAACAATCATTGAACATATAGATGAAATTAGAAAACGGCTGATGGTCATCGTCGTTTTCTTTGTTATTGCAGTAATAGGTGCTTTTTTCGTCGCAAAGCCGCTTATTCAATTTTTGCAGTATGATGGAGAAGCGAATAATATTACGTTGAATGCTTTCAACGTACTGGATCCAGTCATGATTTACGTGAAGGTGATTGTCTTTATAGCATTCATCGTCATTTCTCCGGTACTGATGTATCAATTATGGTCTTTCGTTTCACCGGGATTGCATGAAACGGAACGGCGCGCGACATTAAATTATATTCCGTTCACCTTTCTCCTGTTTGTAGGAGGAATTGCTTTTTCGTATTTTGTCTTGTTGCCATATGTGATGAAGTTCATGATGAATTTATCCGCAGAGCTAGATATAACCCAGACAATCGGGATAAATGAGTATTTCACTTTCCTTTTCCAACTGCTTATACCATTTGGCATTGTTTTCCAATTGCCGGTAGTCTTACTATTTTTAACAAGACTCGGTATATTGAATCCGAAGACACTCGTGAAAATAAGGAAGTACGCTTATTTTGTCCTATTCGTGATTGCGGCATTCATTACACCACCCGACTTGTTGTCCCATTTGTTCGTCACGGTTCCGCTATTTGCGCTTTATGAAATTAGTATTTTCATATCCCGCTTTGGTCATAGGAAATACTTGAAGGCGGAACAGCAACGACAATTTGAGGAAGCGACAGCTGAACAACAACGTCAAATCGAAGAAGTTAACAATCAACAGCAGAAATAATTAAAAAGTCTTCCACAACCCGCATATGGGTTGTGGAAGACTTTTTTAGTTCAGGAAAGTGACGATGACAGGCTTCATCTTTTCTTGCCATTTTAGTATCTTCTCCATGTTTAGGTTGAGTAGGACTACAAATCCATTCATCAGTAAATGAGCAATCATCGGAGTCAATATTCGTTTCGTTTTGTAGTACAGATAAGCGAAGACGAATGCAGGCATCATGTACATCAGGAGGTGTTCAAATTCATTATGGACCGCGGCAAACACGAGCGCACTGACAGTAGCTGCAATCCAAAAATTGGTCTTTTGATAAACACCTCCAAAAATAACTCTACGGAAAATGATCTCTTCGAGGAATGGGGCAAAGAGTACCATGCATATAATGATGATTGGGGATACTTTGGCAATTTCTGAAAGGATTGCGGTATTATCAGAACCTGGTGTTATTCCAATTGCATTTTCGATAGCACCGGCAAGCATTTGACCTCCAAGTGCCAGAAAGAAACCAATGAAGCCCCATAGAATCGAATTAGGAATGGTAGACTTTTTCCCTTTGAAAACCTGGAAGAAATTCTTCTTCGGTACAATTAATAGTAGGAAGATAATAGATGCTATTGAATTGACGATGAAAAGTGTCCATGAACTTGCTCGATATGCTATATCTTTATCGGTGAATTGCTCATCCCAAGGGAAGTATAAGAATAGTCCTTTGGATAAAAAGATACTGCTTACATGCATTAGGATGTAAGTAAGAAATAGGTAGATGTAAATTTTTCCGTTTTTCAAGTAATGCCACCCTTTCAACTGTGGTTGAGCCTAATATTATCTGTTCAGAACAAGATATGCAAAGAGAAAATCTTCGGAGTATTTCACTTGCAATATATGCAAATCTTCATTATGATTAGAAATGTATTAGCACTCATGACTGTTGAGTGCTAAAAAGAAGATATTACTCTGAGGAGGTTGTTTCAATTGTTGAAACCATTAGGTGACCGTATTGTTATCGAGCTAATCGAAGCAGAAGAAAAAACGTCAAGCGGTATTGTAATACCGGACTCTGCAAAAGAGAAACCACAAGAAGGTAAGGTTTTTGCAACAGGTACTGGACGCGTTCTTGAAAACGGCCAACGAGTTGAATTAGAAGTTAAAGAAGGAGATCGTATCCTTTTCTCTAAATATGCTGGTACTGAAATCAAACATGAAGGAAATGAATATCTGATCTTGCGTGAAAGTGACATCTTAGCGGTAATTGGCTAATATACTAATGCTTGGATAGTTAAAAAATACACGAAAAATCAGGAGGGTACTTATAAATGGCTAAACAAATTAAATTTAACGAAGAAGCACGAAGCGCAATGCTGCGTGGAGTAGATACATTAGCAGATGCTGTCAAAGTAACGCTTGGACCTAAAGGACGTAACGTTGTTCTTGAGAAAAAATTTGGTTCACCGCTAATTACAAATGACGGAGTAACAATCGCACGTGAAATCGAACTGGAAGATGCTTTCGAAAACATGGGAGCAAAACTGGTTGCTGAAGTAGCGTCTAAAACGAACGAAATTGCTGGTGACGGTACAACAACTGCAACGGTTCTAGCGCAAGCAATGATCCGTGAAGGACTGAAAAACGTTACAGCTGGTGCTAACCCTGTAGGAATCCGTAAAGGAATCGAAAAAGCGGTTGCAACTGCTGTTGAAGGCCTAAAAGAAATCTCCAATGAAATCGAAGGAAAAGAAGAAATTGCACAAGTTGCTTCCATCTCTTCTGGAGACGAAGAAGTAGGACAACTGATTGCTGAAGCAATGGAGCGCGTTGGCAACGACGGCGTCATTACAATCGAAGAGTCAAAAGGCTTCACGACTGAACTCGACGTTGTTGAAGGAATGCAATTCGACCGTGGCTATGCTTCTGCTTACATGGCAACAGACACAGATAAAATGGAAGCTGTTCTAGATAATCCGTACATCTTGATCACAGATAAAAAGATTGCGAATATCCAAGAAATCCTTCCTGTTCTTGAACAAGTTGTTCAACAAGGTAAACCACTTCTAATGATCGCTGAAGACGTTGAAGGCGAAGCACTTGCAACACTTGTTGTGAACAAACTACGCGGCACATTCAACGCTGTTGCTGTCAAAGCACCAGGCTTCGGAGATCGCCGCAAAGCGATGCTTGAAGACATTGCGACATTGACTGGCGGGGAAGTTATTACTGAAGACCTCGGACTAGACCTTAAATCAACTGATATTTCTCAGCTAGGTCATGCAGCAAAAGTTGTCGTTACAAAAGACAATACGACTATCGTTGAAGGTAGCGGAAATTCAGATCTTATCAAAGCGCGTGTTAATCAAATACGTGTTCAGCTTGAAGAGTCAACTTCAGAATTCGATAAAGAGAAATTGCAGGAACGTCTTGCGAAACTTGCAGGCGGCGTGGCAGTTATTAAAGTCGGAGCAGCTACTGAAACTGAACTTAAAGAACGTAAACTTCGCATTGAAGACGCATTGAACTCAACGCGTGCGGCTGTTGAAGAAGGTATCGTTTCTGGTGGTGGTACTGCACTAGTAAATGTTTACACGAAGGTAGCGGCATTACTAGAGTCTACTGAAGGCGACGTTGCAACAGGTATTAAAATCGTACTTCGTGCGCTTGAAGAACCTGTACGTCAAATCGCTAACAACGCGGGCCTCGAAGGATCTATCGTTGTTGACCGTCTGAAACGTGAAGAAATCGGCATCGGCTTTAACGCTGCAGACGGCGAATGGGTAAACATGATGGAAGCTGGAATCGTTGACCCAACTAAAGTTACACGTTATGCACTCCAAAACGCAGCATCTGTTGCAGCGATGTTCTTGACTACTGAAGCAGTAGTTGCAGACCTTCCTGAACCAGCAGGCGGCGGTATGGGCGGCATGCCTGACATGGGCGGTATGGGCGGCATGATGTAATCTCTTCACAGGCTATTTTGTGAAGCTGTCTCGTTCATAATTAATTAGTATAGGAATAACCACTTCTCAGAAAAATTGGAGAGGTGGTTATTTTTATGCTTTTAAAATTTGCATATCAAGACTTTTTAGCGGACAGAAAGTTTAAGAACACAACGAAAGTGAACATTGGAAACTACGAGAGGACACTAGGGCTGTTTATCGACTATTGCCTTGAACTTGGTGTCATTAACATTGAAGAGGTAGCACAAAGCCATATACGCAGTTACCTAGTTGATTGCCAGGAGAGAGGGAATAAGCCGGGGACAATTAATACAAAAATCATGAAAAGCCGTGCTTCAATTAGTTTCCGGTGCGGCAAACTATCATGTTTGCTTCTCGCGAAGTAATTGAAGAACAAATTTCTTATCAAAATCCAGACTATACGATTGAAGAGAAAGCAGAGAGACAATTAACTAGCTATTTTTGGGGTGTATTCCGGGGTGTAATTTAATCAAAGTGAATCAAACAGCGATATGTTAATAATAAGAGTTTTTAGTTATTAAGGTTTACACCAGTAATGTAAGGTATATTATATTTGTTGAATAGATTCTCTTTAAAGACAAGAAAAGTAGGTGAACAAAGTGGGGAAATATCAATTGGATAACAAAGGTCGGGTAGCTGTGACAAAGTATCATGAAAAACACAAGCCTGCCCAATTTGATAAAAAGGAGCAACTCGAAAAAATACGTGCGGAGTATTTGAAAAAGAAGCAAAAACAAACAGATAAATAATAAGAAGACATATCTTCAAAATTGTCAAAAACAGACCAAGCAAAAGGATATTTTAGAATTAGCGACGGTACAATACTTGTTTAAGAATTTAATATATTGTAATTTAAATATTAAAAGAGGATTAAAGTAAAATCATTCTTTTACTTAGCGAGGTAGAGCAATCTATCTCGCTTTTATAAAAAAATACAAAAAGGAAGACCTTTTTTTGGTAGATTTAAGTCACCACAACCAATCCTAGAAAAGAGGTCTTCCCTTTTACTCAGTTTACAACAGCTATTGTTCAAGTACTAGTAGAAAAACAAGATATTACCGAGCTACTCAGAACGGAGTAATACATCTTTAGATTTAAACATCAAATAACTTAATTATTATTCAACAACTAAACGTTGTAAATTTGCGTTCTGCTTATGGTGCCTCTAAATTGATTAATTTTTATTCCTGACTTTGTAGTAGTTCAGGGAATAAATAATGTAATATATCCATAGTCAGACGTTGCGAATTCCCTTTATACGGATATATATGCATATACATGGATGGATTAAAGTTCGCTTCTAAAATCCCGTAAGCATTTTTATCAGCGGCGGGAACTTCTTTATTTTCAATAATCAAATCGATGCCACTAATTTTAGCTCCAAGTGCCGATACCGCATCCACAGCAATCTTTTTATAATCATCAGAAATTTGATCTGTTACATCAATCGAGTCTCCACCTGTACTGACATTAGAGTTTTCACGCAAATAGATGATTTCATCAATTTTTGGAATCGAATCCAATCCATATCCTTGACCTTTAAGCATAAGTTGCTCCAATTCACCTAATTGAATACTTTCTAAAGGCGTCCTATGGTCTCTTCCTCTTAACGGATCACGGTTCTTTTCAATGACTAACTCTTCGATTGTATGTTTACCATCACCTTTAATATTCGCAGGAACTCGTGACAAAATAGCATACACTTTATCATTTAATACAAAAAATCTATATTCTGTTCCATTAAGAAACTCTTCGACTAATACAGAAGAATCTTCTTTAAATGCGAGTGTGATTGCTTTTAGATAATCTTCGTAATTTGCCCCTTCTTTAAAAATTGATATTCCTAATCCAAAGTTAGTTGTTTTAGGCTTCACAACGAAAGGTTTGGAAGAAAACAAATCGTAAGAACGTAAAGCATGATCTATGTCATTATATTCTTCACCATTCGGCACACGGAATCCGTGTTGATGAAGAATCTTCTTTGTGACTGTTTTATTTTCCATAATTAAAGTAGATACATAGCTATCTTTACTTGTCATATTCCCGTTTTTTACAAATTCAACATGATCTTTTAATTGAAGCTTCAAAAACTGATCTTGCCTATCTAAGATTTCTACCTGGATTCCTTGCTGAAAAGCATCGAACATTAAAATCTGAGTGGACAACTCCATGTCAGTAAAACCTGTTAATTGATATGGTTTATCCCATGACTTTTCATAATTTACTTTAGCAATACTCGTAGCCACTTGACCTTGACTATCCTTTTTACTATCTTTATACAGTCTTCCGGCTAAAGTCTTACTTGGGTCCATTAATATTTCCCTTAGACTAACAAATAATGTATCTGAAACAGTCAAATCCAGGATTTCTACTAGGTGTTCCATCTCATCAATAATGTTTTTTGCATCTACTTCAAATTGTGTATGCTCTAATGGATGTTCAAGCGCCACTAAATCATTGTAAAATTTACCCGCTTTTACCCACTCATCACTATGAATACCTTCATCTTTCCAAAGTAAATAAATTAAAAAAAGATGTAGGAATTCTGCTTGTTCATAGCTAATTCCATTCTTTTCAAAAGGGTTAATATCTATATTTCTTAATTCAATATATCTAACACCCTGACCTTCTAAATCTGAAGCATGTTGTCCACCTCTTAATCGGACAGCTGAATAAAATTCTTTTTCTTCTACTAGTAGTCCTCTTTGAACCATCAAAGAGATATCTGATATATAATTTTGCAAACTACTATATGAAACTTGAACATCATTGTGATTGGTATAACCATATTTACTGTTTCTAATACTTCTTACTGGTACATTCAAAGAATCTTCATCGAAAAAGTTCTTTTCACTACTTGGAGATGCGCCATATAAATAAGTTATTAACCATTGATAGTGTAAATAATTTCTTGTGGTTTTAAGATAAATCTCGGTTTTAAAATGTTGATAATCTTTTATCTCCGATTGTAAGTTAAATAACGCTTGGATTAACTCGTCTCCGAATTCAAAGTTGAAATGAATACCACTGATCATTTGTTTACGACGGCCATACGATTTGGATAACGATTGACGATATCTAACATTTTCGGAATTGTTCAGTTTTGCAATTACAATATCTTCTTCTTTTTCTGGTAACGCAGGCGGCATGCTTAATGGCCAAAGCATTTCATTATCATCCATAGAACGATAAACAACGTCATGGATAGCTGTTAAGTAATTAAACAGTTCATCTAGCGTTTCAGAAACAGGTGTGACTAATTCCATCTGTGTTTCGGAAAAGTCACGCTTTATAAAGGGGTGCTCATCTCTTGTAGAAATAGATTTAGGATGATCTGTTTTAGATAAATTTCCTGATAAGTCAACTCGTTGACTTTCTTTTTCAATCCCATAACGGGCTTTTAATAAGTATGGTTTAACACGGTCATTCTCTAACATTTTTTTAATATCCATATTAGCGATACCTCGCAATTCACTTGTTTTTAAAATTATTACTAGTTTTTTAGATTGTAAACTGTGAAATATGACGAAATACAGTAATGGAAAATACCCACATTTAGTTGCAATGGGGATATTTTCCATTCTATATTTTATTGTGAAAGGGGAATTAGCTTAAGTGTTTCATATGAAAAGCGAAATGATCATCTAAGAAAGTAGCAATGAAGAAATAGCTATGATCATAACCTTCAATTTTCTTGTAATTTACTTCTTGGTTACTTTCTCGGGCATTTTCTAAGAAAGTGGTTTCTCCCAATTGTTCTGGATAAAACGTATCTGCAGTTCCTTGTGAAATAAGAATAGGTGGCATGCCAGTTTCTTTGATGAGTTCTGAAGCATCCCAATCTTTCCAAGCTGTTTTATCTTCGCCTAAATAAGAGGAGAATGCTTTTATTCCCCACGGGACTTGACTAGGACTTAAAATAGGAGAAAAAGCAGAAATTGCTTTGAATCTCGCAGCATTTTTCATCCCAATTACTAATGCGCCATGCCCTCCCATTGAGTGGCCCATTATGCTTTCTTTTCCCGAAAAATTAGGGACTAAAGTGGACGCGATACCTGATAATTCATCTGTAATATACGTATACATTTTATAATTCTTTGCCCATGGATTTTGTGTAGCATTTAAATAAAAACCTGCACCTTGTCCAAGGTCCCATGCTTCATCATTAGCAACATTTTCTCCACGTGGTGAAGTGTCTGGAATAATGACAGCGACTTGATATGTTTCAGCCAATCTTTGAAAGCCACTTTTTTGGCTGAAATTATCATCTGTACAAGTTAAACCAGATAACCACCAAATAAGAGGGATTTCTTTCTTTTCTATATTTGATGGTAAGTAAATACTAAATGTCATATCGCATTGCAACGCTTCTGAATAATGGGTGTACTTAGATTGTTCTCCATCAAAAGAGCGTTTTTCTTCAATTAGTTTAAGACTCATTATTTCACTCCTCATATGTTAACATTGTACGGATTGACTCACCTTTATGGAGTAAGTCAAATGCCTCATTGATATCTGTAAAGTTTAAGTTGTGTGTAATAAACGAATCTAAATCGATATCTCCTTGCATAAAGTCTTCGATCATTCCTGGTAGTTCAGTTCTACCTTTAACACCACCAAAGGCTGACCCTTTCCATACTCGACCCGTTACTAATTGGAATGGACGAGTGCTAATTTCTTTACCGCCAGCTGCAACACCGATAACAATACTTTCTCCCCAACCTTTATGACAGGATTCAAGTGCGGATCTCATGACATCGACATTTCCGATACACTCGAAGCTATAATCTACTCCGCCGTCCGTCATGTCAACGATGACTTCTTGGATCGGTTTATCAAATTTAGAAGGGTTAATAAAATCAGTTGCACCCATTTTTTTAGCCAATTCAAACTTATCTTCATTCATATCAATGGCAATAATACGACTTGCTTTTGCTTGAACCAATCCTTGAATAACAGCTAAACCAATTGCGCCTAAACCAAATACCGCTGCTACAGCGCCTTCTTCAACTTTTGCTGTGTTGTGTACAGCGCCAATACCTGTGGTAACTCCGCATCCAAGCAGTGCAACTTTATTAAGTGGTACGTCTTTATCTTCTACTTTTGCTAATGAAATTTCAGCAACCACTGTGTATTCGCTAAATGTACTTGTTCCCATGTAGTGATAAATAGGCTCTCCGTTATAAGAGAAACGAGTCGTTCCATCAGGCATTAACCCTTTACCTTGCGTTTCCCGTATCGAACCGCACAAGTTCGTTTTACCAGAAAGACAGAATTTACATTCTCCACACTCAGGTGTGTATAGTGGAATAACATGGTCCCCTGGTTTTACTGAAGTTACGCCTTCACCGACAGATACAACAACGCCCCCACCTTCGTGACCTAGCACGGTAGGAAATACGCCTTCTGGATCAGCACCTGATAATGTGTAAGCATCTGTATGACAGACTGAAGTGTACAGAATCTTTACTAATACCTCTCCTGCTTTTGGTTCCTCTACATCGATTTCTACAATTGTAAGTGGTTCTCCTGGTTTAAATGCAACAGCTGCTCTACTTTTCATATGAATACCTTCTTTCTATTTATCTACCTCTACATTGTTCATGATTACATATTATTGAACATCATACAATACTGACATATTTGTCAGTATGTAGTATGATTAACATTAGGAAGTGAAAATGTATGACAATTCGGTATAAAGAGAAAACTTTTTTCAATGGAAAAGACTTGGCATTATCAGTTATAGGCGGACGCTGGAAAATAGCAATTATATGGTGTTTGCTTCAACAGTCTCCATTAAGGTTAAGTGAAATGCAAATAAAACTCCCCCAAGTCAATCAACGCATGTTAATTAGACAACTAAGGGAATTGGAAGATGATAAAATAATTAATAGAACTGTATTCCCAGTTGTACCTCCTAAAGTTGAGTATCAACTAAGCGTAATCGGTCTTCGACTAGAACCCGTTGTAACCTCCATCTGTGAGTGGGGAGATGATTTTGCAGAACAATTGGAAGGAAACGCTGGTAAAATATCAGTTGACTAACAAATTGTACAAATAATTCCGATAATTACACAAAAACACTATCCTAAATTGCAACATTAAATGCAACAAATGTTCACAGTTGTGGAAGAAGCACTGTGCATGTATCGGGCCAATGAAATAAATTCTTGTGAAATCAGGAAGCCTTTTTAAACTGTGAACTCTATTTTTATAAGTCTCGATATTCAGACCCGTAAGTATAATTTATTTGAATATTCAAAAATTTTGGTATAATAATTACATATGAAAAAGGAGATTGAGCGATTATGACTACTTATGAAGAAAATGTTGAAGGTTTTGATAAAATTGATTCCGCAAAAGCACAGGACTTGGTAAAAGGAGAAACCGAAGCCGTAATCTATATTGGCAAGGCTGTATGTCCTTATTGTCAAATATTCGTTAAAAAACTTAGAAATGTTGCTGAGGAAACTGATACTCATATTTATTATATCAATAGTGTAGAAGAATCTGATATGGAAGGTATTACTGCCTTCCGTAAAAAATACGACATACCTACAGTTCCAGGCTTCATCTTTACTAATGGTGACAAAGTAAGCGTGAAATGCGATTCATCAATGCCAGAAGAAGAAATTAAAGCTTTTATGAATAAATAATTCAATTTCAAACAGTGGTCTTTGCAATCGGGCTCTGTTGTGGGTGCGAAATGTTCCTGGCTTTAATGAAATGTGGTTACACAATTTCGGTAAAGGCCAGGCATTTTTAGGTTTCCTAAAACGGAGGGATTATGTCGAGAAGTCGGGTGAGTTGGTAACGCCCTGGAAGGCTCTCCATGCGTCGAGTAGCACGCTATTCAGTAAGGGGAAACGTGTTTTATTGGCTTGGCTAATAGGCACGAGAATTTACCGTAACAGTTCGATTGATGAAAGCATACTTGATGGGGTGTGTAATTCATGGAGCTTGGTTTGAACAGATATGGTGAGAGTGTAATATGAAATAACGGAATATACTGTATTTATGCAGATCTTTTGAATGTACGGTTCTAGAAGCGCGTTATATAGAAATGTATTTACTACCAAATGTGGGGTTAGCTATGGATGAGTAAGAATCCGCAATACGAAAATCCATCTTGTGTAACAGGCGCATGCATTGCTAACAGGCTCATAGGAAGCACCTAAGCTTGTTATTCGTATAAAGTTCCATACCTTTTTAATCAATCAAATTATTCAATTTCTTTCTCAATACTTAATTTAAATAGATAGTGACAAATATGTCAGTATTAACTTATTATTCAAAATACAGTACAATAGGTTTAGAAGGAAGAAGGGGGAAATGTGAAAAGTAAAGCAGCGTAACATTTGGACCGAATGGACCACTCAAAATTGTTTGCTTGGTTGTGGAATATCTCCTGGTATCTGAGCTGTTAAAAACACTTCGAAAGTCGAAGAAGAAGCTGTAACTGTAACTGCAGTATTTAAGTTAGGCGCATTTGGTTTAGCTGAAATTCAGAGATTAAAAAATAATGAATATACTCAAGGAGGAATTTATATGGTTACCACTAAATTACATTCAAGATTAGATAACGGGATTAATGATTATCCAGAAGTAAAAGACTTTGCTGGAGGTACATTAAAGTGTCTTTGTGAATCAAATAAAGTAGAAGTCAAGGTAGATTCACAAACAATGCACAACCATGCTTGTGGTTGTTCAAAGTGTTGGAAACCAGAAGGTGCAACTTTTTCTTTAGTAGCTGTAGTATCTCGTGATAAAGTTAACGTCGTTAGTAACGGTGATAAGTTAGGGATAGTTGATGAAACCGCTGCAATTCAAAGACATTTCTGTAAAGAATGTAACGCACATTTATTTGGTCGTATAGAAAACAAAGACCATGCATTTTACGGGTTAGATTTTGTTCATACAGAATTATCAGAGGATAAAGGATGGTCGGCACCACAATTTGCAGCATTTGTTTCGTCTGTAATCGAAACAGGTACACCGGCTTCAGAAATGGCTGATATCAGAAAAGAGTTAAATAATCTAGGATTACCTACCTATGATGTCCTATCACCTGAGTTAATGGATTTAATTGCTGCTAAAACTGCTGAACTGAATAGCGTATTGCAGAAATAAAAGTTATATTTTAATGTAGTAATTAAGAAATATTAGACTAGTTAAATGGACCTTCTTTTTCATAAACTAGCGGTTGTTGATTAATCGTAAAATCGTTAGTTTATAAAAAATATTGTCGTCAAGAGTCTTTTTAAAGTCTAGTTTCGCTTCAATCTCACACATTTTTAAAAATCTAGAGATTGAAAAGATATACAAAAGCACTTACTCTATTTCAGAGTAAGTGCTTTTGTATATTGATTATTTAGAGTGTGGGTCTAAGCCAACAAGTAACGTATTGTGGCTCAGGTTCGATAGAGTGTATGCAATCATTGCACTATTCGTCGTCTACATGTCTACATATTTATATGAAACCTCTCTTAATATCTGGAATAATAGGCTTTAAAAAGGAAATGTAAAAGAGTAATTTAATGCTAGATAGACAATTGAATACAGAAGCATTCGATAAAAGACGTTTCAACGAAATTTATGCTATGTTGCAAGGTCTTCAATAGAAGGAACAGATCTCAGCGAAAGAGGCGGCGAACATAGCAATTATAATAATTTTTAAAACTAGACAACAATTAGAAACAGAAAATGCGGTAAAAGTTATGCATGAGTGGGGAAGTGCCAGTGAAGTTTTTCCCTGAATGAACTTGTTTTCTGTTTAATTAGGACAGAACCTATTCATCAAATTACTTGGAACACTGGAATTATGAAACAGAAAATTTTATACTTATTTTTTTGAAAAAAGCATTGCTGTCTCTTAGCATTTCTTTTTTGATGCTATGAAGGTCAGAAAATCGTTTATGTCTGAGTTCGTTCTTAAGTTTACCTAACGAGTTGGACCTTCATTTGTACTTACCGACTATTCATTTAATCAATTTCACCTCATGTATAGTCAACCTTACATAATGTTTAGCATACAATACAATATGTAAAACAGCACTTACTTAATTTTAAAGGGGGTATGTAAGCATGACCTATCAAGAAAAGAAAAGCATTGTCTCGTTAATCAGCGCTATTTTCATTTTTATAACCTTCTGCTTGTATATGTATCCACAGTATCCAGAAGGGGGGCTAGACTCGCCAGAAACCTTTCGCTATTGGGGTTTCTTCATTCTCATCTTAACTGTGGTATCTATAGTAGCTCACATTGTAATTAGTATTGTTTTCAACATTTTGTTTAGAATTACAACAAGAGAAAAAGAACCAGCATTCGCAGACGAATTGGATAAATTGATTGACTTGAAAGCAAACCGAAACTCTTTCTTTGTGTTTATCATCGGTTTTGTTATTGCGATGGGCTCGTTAATTATCGAGCAGTGGTCACAGATGATGTTTATTATTCTAATTGCTTCAGGATTCATCTCAGATGTGGTTGGCTCTTTATCGAGGCTATATTACTATCGGAAAGGTGTCTAATATGAGCAAAAGTCTTGTCGGCAATCACATCCGAAAACTACGGTTTAACCATGATGAAATGACCCAGCAGCAATTAGCTGACAAGGCAGGTGTTACAAGACAAACTATTGTGGCTCTCGAAAAAGGAAACTACTCGCCATCACTAGAACTGGCCTTTCGTATTTCCTTAGCCTTTAACTTACCATTGGAAGAGATTTTCTATTACGGGGACATCAAAAAAATAAAAAAAAAATAATCGTTTATTATGAACTATAGAAAAGGGGGATAAAAAGTGGATTCAAATCAGAAAGCAGCAAAAATTGTGGGGGTACTGTTTTTATTAGCAGCACTTTCGGCGGTAATTGGTCTTTTATTGTACGATCCGATCCTAAATGGTTCCAATTACTTGATTGAAGGTTCTGCACATGCCAATCAGGTGACAATAGGAGCACTTTTGGAGTTAATTCTAGTCGTATCAGTGGTGGGAACGGCCACGACAATGTATCCGATTTTAAGAAAGTATAATGAAACTATAGCTCTTTGGCATGTTTACTTTAGATTTCTTGAAGCGGTTATAATTACTGTAGGTATAATTAGCGTATTGTCTCTATTGACCTTAAGCCAGAACTTTGTAGCAGATGGAGCCGTGAATCCTGCCACTTACCATGCTTCAGGAATATTATTAAAAGCGATACATGACTGGACATTTATGCTTGGACCACTATTCATGTTAGGCATCAACACAATTATGTATAGTTATATATTATATAAATCAAAGCTTGTACCCAGACCTTTATCAATCTTGGGTATGGCGGGAGCAGTGTTGGTATTCATTAATGCCTTGTTAGTACTGTTTGGTGTAGTTGAACAAATTTCTGCTTGGGGTATTTTGGCGCTTCCAATAGCAGCATTTGAAATGATATTAGCTATATGGCTCCTAGTTAAGGGGTTCAATGAATCTGCACTTTCTTCCTTGTCAACAGTAGCAAACGACAAGAGATTAGCTCAGGCAGATCGACTGCATTAATGCAAAAAGAGAGTATTGGATCATGACGTCGTCACAATCCAGTACTCTTTTATTTCAGCTATTCTATTGAAGATATGAAGGAATACGGACTAGTTCCAGACGCTTGCAAGTCCATCATGAATTCCCTTTGGATCTAAGTGGTACCAATGATGTGGAAAACTTAGTTCTAATAAGAAACGATCCCTATCAAAAGGTTATTACAAATAAGCAAAATTCATTAACAAAGGGTATGAAACCTGGGGACAGTAAAATTATTCCCGAAGGAGACATTTATCCTCCTAATGAAAAATAAATAATTTTAGAAGGTGAATATATGTGGAGAGAGCAAGTTAGTCAGATTTCCAAAGTAAGAGAGGAAGACCGAGATCGAAAACTCAATTTACCTACCAATGAAAATGAGTTATCAAGATTTCGTAAATCTGTAGTAGAAAAATTTGGTGAAGATGTACTGCCAAAGCAATACTATGAATATCTACAAACAGTTAATGGAATTGAATTTAATGGACTTAAAATTTATGGGATTGACCAATCTTTTTTGGATTCTAAGTCAATTAATCATGTGGATAGTTTTTTTGATGCAAATGAAACATGGGAGTCGATTAAAGACGAAGATGAACTGATTTTCTTTGGAGATTCAGATAAAGCTTGGTATTGTTATAATATTTCTAAAAAAATTTTTGTTGAACTAGATAAGCCTTCAGGTGAGCATATGGAAACTTTTTGTGATTTTGATACTATGCTTGAATCTGCTTTCTCAGCAGCACTTAGTTAAATGTACAATCCGCCGCCAATTTTTGGCGGATGGAGAGTGTCGTGTAGAACACAGAACCTAACCAACCGCCAACTGTTTTAAGGTATGAGATAATAGCAAATGATTCTGGATATTTATTATTGGAATTGGTAAAGAAAGAAATTGAAGATTATAAATCACTATTTCTGACCTTGATTGGCTTATGCCTGTCAAGGTTTTATTAGGAGCGGGCTACCCAGTGACGAATACCCTTCTTGTTGGGGCATCTATGCAAAGATAAACTTCATCAAAAATGGTTATACTTGAGCGACTTGCTAATCCTATTGTTACATCCCTCGGGAAATAATCCCGTTGATCTCCGTTCCGTGCGGATGCCGATGACACCACGCCATGCAAAATATGAGCGTGAGACTTTTAGACAATTGGCAAATCAATAAAAGTCTTATGCAATGCCTCTTTGCAATTATACATGAAGGCGAATGATAGGTATTTTCATCTCATTGGTATAATAGTGAAAATCCGATTTAGGAGGAATTTAAATGGTAATGCACCATAAACAACCCAATTTAGAAGCCAGAGTCAAGAACATCATTGAAGTTGATGGCTTAAAATTTAAAGATTTGAATAACAGCGGAAAGTTAGAGCCATATAAGGATTGGCGTTTGAGTCCGAGAGAACGTGCGGAGAATCTAGTTACATTGATGAATACGGACGAAAAGGTCGGTATGATGCTTATTAATACACGTAAGATGGGACTTTCTCAAAAAGATAAGGAAAAGACAAGTCCTGATGGTATTTTAGATGAAGAGATTGTAGAAAAAGGGGAAAATATATTCGCAGCATCAAAAGTCTATGGAACAACACATACGATTGAGAAAAGGAATTTAAGGCACTTCATATTAAGAGATAACTTTGGCCCGGCTGACATGGCGGAGTGGATAAATAAATTAAATGAAGTTGCTGAGGGAACACGTTTAGGTATCCCAGTCATCGTAACGTCTAATTCAAGGAATGAAAATGCGGAGCCTATTTTTGGTATGAATGATGCAGGCGGTATTTTTTCCACGTGGCCCGGAACTTTAGGACTTGCGTCGGCAGCACTAGGAGATATTAAAAACGGTGGGGATGCATCACTTATTAACGAATTTGCCAGGATTGCTCATGAAGAGTGGAATGCTACGGGTATAAGAAAAGGTTATATGTATATGGCGGATACCGTTACAGATCCGAGATGGCAACGGACGTATGGCATGTTCGGAGAAGATCCGAAATTTATTTCCGATGCGATTGGTCGCCTTATCGCTGGATTCCAAGGTGAGGAGTTAGGGAAAGAGAGTATTGCGATGACAACGAAGCATTTTCCAGGTGGTGGAGCAAGAGAAAATGGATTTGACCCCCATTACATGGAAGGGAAGTGGAATCTTTACCCGACCCCGGGAAGTTTAGAAAAGTATCACTTACCTCCATTTAGAGCTGCGGTTGAACATGGTACATCGTCTATTATGCCGTATTACTCTATACCAAGTATTAAGAAGAGTGTCGTACAAGAGTTCGAGTGTGAAGAGATTCCATTCGAAGAGGTGGGCTTCGCATTTAATCATTATTTCATCAATTATATTCTAAGGGAAAAACTTGGATTTAAAGGCTATATAAATAGTGACAGTGGCATTGTGAATAATATGAGTTGGGGCGTAGAAGGATTGAGTGTAGCTGAACGTTTTGCTAAAGCAGTCAATGCAGGAACAGATATAGTTGCTGATACTGGAGATATAGAAAATCTTAAATTAGCTGTTAGCAGAGGATGGATTAGTGAAAAACGTATTAATGAAGCAAATGTACGACTCCTTACAGAAATGTTTACGTTAGGTCTTTTCGATGATCGTACGTATAATTCACCGGAATTGGCTACAACTGTAGTTAGTAACCAAGCTAATTGGGATGCTGCTTATGAGGGACATAAAAAGTCTGTAACCGTACTAAAAAATCAAAATCAGACATTGCCATTAACAGCTGAAAAGCTTACTAGCAAAAAGGCTTATGTGGAAGTAATGCATAGGGAAACGGACCAAGCAAAAGCTTACACTGAAAAGGCGAGAAAAGAATGTCTTGAGCTGGGGCAATTTACGTTGACTGATAACTATGAAGAAGCAGACGTAGCGATTATGTTCTTACATCCGAAATCTGGATCGTATTTCAATGCAACACTAGGACTGTTAGAGCTTGATATTTGTGAGGATAAAGTAGTATCAGCGCTGGATGGTTCATTGTATCAAGAAACGACTTTAACTGGCTTGGATCATATAAAAGAGGTGGCAGACAACGTTCACAACCGTGATGGAAAAGTGGTTATTAGTGTTAATGTGACATTGCCATGGATACTTGGGAGTATTGAACCATTGGCAGATGCATTGATTGCTGGATATGATACCTTCTATAAAGCGCAGTTTGAAGTTATTGCAGGAAATAGTGATCCTGTAGGCGTTCTACCATTAACATTACCAGCAAGCGATCAAGTCATTGCGGTTTATCAGAATGGCGATTGTGTATCCAGAAATGATGTGCCAGGCTATGACAAGGACAAGTATATGCCTGAAGGACTCAATTATGCATATAAGGATAGCGATGGTAATATCTATAGACTTGGTCATGGATTAAGATATTAATCTATCTGCGGGGCACTTGCCAGTCTTCACGCAGTAGAGGTCGATCTCGACGGCCAGACAGGCTATGTTCTACCTGACGACTTGTAAACGGTTGAATCGTTGAACCATGGGCCGCGTTCCTGCCGCCCCTGGATCCGACGACTATGGGGTGGGCTGGGCCCAAGGTGACTCCGGAGAAGTTATCCATAATTGTGCAAACTTTTGGAGGCTTCTTTTTTCTTTTACTTTAAGGAGAAAGAAGAACCATCAATAATTTCAACGTCTTTCCTTGCTTTTACTTCATACATTAATTTGAAAAGCGCCTCATCTTTCTTCTTAGCCTCAATCATACAGTCAATTTGTGGAGTACTACCCTTTATTATATTAAGGTATTTAAAAAACATATCGATGTCTACATAATCTGAATGATGGCGAAAATCTTTTTCACTCTTTGGACTTGATATATGCATTTTTATTGGGAGAGGAGAATGCCTCCATGTCTGTACAACTCTATTCCAACTGTTTTCCCAATTTGCATCTTGATGATGGGCCAGATGATGATGATAATCGAAAACTAGAGGTATATCTAGTTTTTCACATAAGTAAAGTGTATCTTCTAACGTAAATGAAGTATCATCATTTTCAAGCATGATCATATTTTGAATTCTTTTCGGGACGTCCATCCAATTTTCAACAAAACGTTCAAGCGAAAGTTCGGAATCCTTATAATTACCTCCAACATGCATGACACAGCGATGAGTTGGGTCAATCCCCATCGCTTTCAATAATAAGTAATGTAGCTTTAAAGTACTTATTGAATTTTTCAAGATATGCTTCTCTTTAGAATTAATCAGAACAAAGTGATCTGGATGAAAATCAACTCTTATCTTATGTTTTTTTGTGAAATCTCCAATTTCACGAAGCGGTTCTTTTAATGGTTTTATATAATTCCATTCAAGAAGTTCCTCGTGGTTTGCTAAAGGAATAAGGCGAGAGGTAAGCCGGTAAAAATGAATATCAGATGCTGCATTATGTTTTAACAGTCTTAGTGTATTGTGCAAATTCGACAGTGCAATACGTTCTAATTTACGGATGGCAGCTTCTTTATCCTCGATTTTTTGGAATTGGGTGAAAGTCATTGTTTGCGACGGGGATGCATTTTTAAGTTCCGAACTCATTGCGACATAACCAAGACGTACAATCGTCAATTATTCCACCTCGTCTGTTTTGTATACTCTATTTTCCACGGTTACCATTCCACAGATGAACCTGTAATACGTTTGACTCCCCGAATTGCAGCTATTTCATCGACAAGTCTATGCATAGCAAGATTCTTTTGTTTTGCTTCTATCATTATGTCAAAGTCCTGATTAAGCTCCTTTGCCATCTTTAAGAAGGGGAGGACAAAGTCTAAAGAAACAAAATCAGCATGGGAACGATAGGCTTGATCAGATTTAGGTGAAGAAATGTGGACTTTGGGTACAATTGTAGTGTTATTCCAAGTCTTAAATATACGGTGTAAGTAAAGAGGGAGGTCGCACTCTCCGGTATTTGCCATAAAGTGATGATAATCAAGTACCATTGGAATGTTTTCCTTTTCACAAGTAATGAGTGTTTCCTGAATGTCATACGTTTTATCATCATTTTCTAGCGTCATAAGCTTTTTAATCTTTTTTGGCAATTTTTTGAGATTTTGATGGAAACGGTTTAATGAACGATCTTTATCCCCATAGGCTCCGCCAATATGAATATTAATTAATCCCGTATCGAGAGCATTCATTGCATTGAGCATTTTATAGTGATATTCCATGTCTTTTACTGCATTCGTTGTGACTTCTTCTCTTTCGCTTGTGAAAAGTGTAAATTGATTTGGGTGAAAGCTTACTCTGAGCTTAAAATGTTGAACTAAATTTCCGATTTCCTCCCATTCTTTTTTAAATGGTGTTAAGAAATCCCACATTACTTCCGGATGGGTTGCTAAAGGGACAAGTGAGCTTGAAAATCGGTATAATTCTATTTCATGCGCGATATTATAATGCAAAATTCTTTTCGTGTGCTGTAAATTTTGAGCGGTTACCGATTTCAGTTTTTCCATTCTCTCGTTTTTAGGAAGCGCTGAATACCGTGTAAAAGTTAAAGTTTTTGATGGGCTCGCATCCCATAAGCCAAGTGCATTTGCTACATATCCGAACCGGATTTTCATCTACTTTACCCCTTCATTCAATACTCTGAGGTTGAAATCTATACTAAAAGAAAAAAGTTGTATAAAGCATATTATCTGCATAAATTCATAATGCATACACAAGTTGAAAATGGAAACACGCCATATTTAAAGAAGGTGTTCCAGATTCGGGTAATTTTTTTTACTTAGCGAAGCGAGATAGGAGATAATATTCAAGAGTTTGTTCATGCATCCGGCGGAAGCAACTTTATGATTTTTATATAGGGTTGCTTATTATTATTTTATCACTTTACACAATTCTTTAAAATTCATTAAATATCCTTTATTAATACAATATTAAAGAGGATTGTAATTACTAAAAAAATGAAAAAAACGCACCCCAGTGACAATTAATAACCCCTTGGAGGACCAAGGGGTTAGTTTTATAATTAAATATTTCATATTAATTGTGATTCAAAAAACGCCATTATAAACTTGTTCTTCCGCTATAACCGTGTCTATGAGGATTAGCACCATTTATAGTGGTAAAACCGCTAAACTCATGATAATGACCGCCGTTAGGGAGGGGGAGAGCGGGACCGGTAACTCCACGAATCTCATGTCGATGTCGATCATCGACTGATGTAAAAGTAAAGTATCTGTGTGTGTGTGGTACACCACTTGGGGCTGGTTCAGTAGTTCCGGCATATCTGTGATTATGTCCTACATCAAAAGAAGTGACGCCTCTAAATTCGTGGACATGAGCAGGAACGGGTCTTCCATCCCATTGATTAATAAAAAGCTGATGGGAATGCATAGGGTCAGAATCGTCTGAGTGATACATGAACCCGGAAACTGGTATTTCCAATAGTATAACTCCTTTTTGCTTTTTCAATACTATATGTATTGGAGGGAAATAGGTTTCAAACTTATGTCGGTTAAGAGATTTGTTTGTAAAAATACGCCACACCTTTTGATTTATCATATCAGTGTGAAACTGCACCCAAGATATACAATCTTTAGGGGGAATTACCCTCATTTCAGTTGTTTTATTTACGGCATATACAAAAAAACATTCCATCTTCTATTAGTAGATACATCTTTGGAAAAACACCTAATTTATTTAGGTGTTTTTCTATGTACTACGCTATTCGGATAATTCATCTTCAACTAATAGGGTTTATTCCAAACGAATTAACGCTGAAGTTTAGCAATGTTTAGTCTAGGCGTATGTACGGACTGTCACTCCTTACATCGCATAACCTAAAATGAGATCAAAAGGAGGTAAAAATAATGACACGATTTGATTACGATCGACATGACAGAGACGATGATGACTACGAGTATGACGGTTATGGGAGACGCCGCAGAAGACGACGTCCACGATTTCAATACCCAATTTATCCAATCTACCCAATCTACCCAATCTACCCGCCATACCCACCATACCCACCTTACTATCGCTATCCATACTACAACCGTCCTTATGGCTATTAATAAAGATGCCTACTCTCTAAAAATATGATTTGGTAATTTCATTCTTAAACAATACTGTCTGAAAAAAAGGGATTGCTTCGGTAATCTCAAAATACATGATTTTATCCATCCTATACTATACAAATATTTGGGATGTGATCATGGTGTTTGGCTTTTTATATATTTGGAAAAACATATCTTACAGGGAGCCTGATTGCTCCCTTTTTTAATATATATTTCAATTCAATTAAATCTTAGAAAGAGATTTATCGGGTATTTAGTCGAATTTCGTAGTTTTGGATCATGGGACAATTTCAAAAACAGTACCTTTGTTAAAATCAGTCACATTCATAGAGCCGTAAACCCCTAAATATAGTCTAGTTTGATCCAGATTCGATCCTAAACTAACATAATAAGATGATTCAGATCCGAAATTATAATATGTTTGAATCACACTAAAATCATTTGGTTTACTATCTGTTCTTACCCTAGAATAAGCTAAAACCCCTCTACCTGGAGATTGGGATTCCTCATCCCGGGCAAGATCGGTAAACACAACGCTTCCCGTTAAATCGGGGATTCCGTTCCCCATATAGGCTTGCACACCTGTAAGTGCAGTTCCTCCAAACTTATCGGTTCGAGGGTCTTTATGAAAATAACTGGTTAAAGGCTGTAGACGACTCGATGAAGTTTTTACTGCTTCATTGTAATAAACGGTTGTTTTCTCATCCAAAGTCGGATTTGCAGCGCAGCCCCTTATAATCGAAGTAGGAAAAGCACCTTCCCACCCTCGCCAGCCAAAGTTAATAAATCCTTCTTGGTCAGGTTCAGATTTCATTAATGAAGTTTGGATAAGCTGCGTAACTGGTATTGGTTTATAGTGAATGAATGAAAAAATCGACTCTACCAAATCCTGTCCGACATTTCCCACATATTTGATATACTGATTATAAAACCTTTGAAATGAAATGCCTGGTATATTTCGAATGCCTTTGGCAATTACTGTAAGTGTTTCCTGAATAGGGACGGGAAGTTCATTAAAGCGTGTGACTACGGGTGGATTATAGATAAATGTATTCTTAACTACATCAATTTCAATTATTTTCCCAGCTATCTCCATATCGTTCTGACTTAAATTAAATGGATCATAGCCTGATCCACCATCTCCAGTTGTTAAAACAAGTTTTCCTGATTCAGGTGAGAAGTTTAAGCTATTGACACCATTATGATTTAAAAATGGTCTTCTTAAGTTTAGTAATGTTCGTCGTTTTTGAGGTTGACCATTCGATTGTAAAATCCATTCTTCAACCGCGTCAATATGATCATATCGAGTTTCTCTATTTATCCACCTTAGGTTTAAAGTTTCTGGATCACACGGGTTAGGCTCAAAAGAATCAGGAAGCGCGCCAGGTCCTTGTGTTTCAGCTACTGAATAATGAAGATAAAACAGACCATTATAATAAAAATCAGGATGAAAGGCTAGACCCAGCAATCCCCGTTCATCATATCCACTACCAGAAGCACCTAGTTTTATGATTCGAGAGCGAATATCTAAAAAAGTTCTAATAACTCCGTTGCCTATGTAAAAGATCTCTCCAACCTGGGTTGCAATAAATAAACTTTCAATTGATTCACCTGGAAGTATAGTTGTTTTCAAAACGGTGGGTAAATTGATATTATTTACAATGGGTCGTAAACGAACCTTAACTTTTATCAACTAAACATACACTCCTTCAAGTTGTTATCTTTTATAAGAATATGATTTGAACTGTTATGTTAGTACCAAATTAGGGCCGGGGAATCTGACAAGGCATAGCAATAATTTCCGAACCAACGTCGGAGGAATCCAGGGTAGGGAACTTAGGGGATGACTCATACATTTTCTTGAAATGTAAACAACATACGATATCGACAATTATTGCTGCAATAACACCTGTTCCAGAAAATATGAAAAGGTCGGGCATATGCTTACAATTGAATAGTTTAAAGTTAGAAGCATTTCATTGTAATGGAAATGTTTTTTTATTTTTATAAAATAAAAATCGTAACAACAATAAAGTAGTGGGATTGAATAAAAGTTTATTGTTAAACGATATATTATATGCTAATATAAAAGTAACAATAAATATGTGAGGTGCTTTTTATGAAACGAGGATCAACACTTTTTTTGAAGTTAGCTGTTATTCTTATGGGAATTCCTGTTCTTGCTTTATGTCTGTTTTTGTTGCCCCAAATAGCGAGTGAGGCAAATGAAGCAGCAGAAAGAGGTTCGGATTTAGCTTTTGTAGTATATGGTCTTTTAATGATTATGTATGTCTCGGCAATCCCATTTTACTTCGCTTTGTTTCAATCTTTTAATCTTTTAAGCTACATTGACAAGAACCAAGCTTTCTCGAAATTATCTGTAAGAGCTCTAAAGAAAATCAAAAACTGTGCCATCATAATCAGTTGCTTGTACTTGGTAGCTCTGCCTTTCGTTTATATCATGGCGGAGGTGGACGACGCACCAGGTCTAATAATAGTCGGAATGATCCCTATTTTTGCTTCCATGGTGGTTGCCTTCTTTGCTGCAGTTCTTCAAAGGCTTTTAAAAGAAGCCATAGATATAAAAGAGGAAAATGATTTAATAGTCTGAGTTGAGGTGAATAATATGGCAATTATAATCAATATTGACGTGATGCTCGCTAAAAGAAAAATGAGTGTGACGGAACTTTCGGAGAGGGTCGGAATCACGATGGCAAATATTTCGATTTTGAAAAATGGCAAGGCTAAAGCAATTCGATTGTCCACTTTAGAGGCGATTTGTAAAGCTCTTGAATGTCAGCCTGGCGATCTATTAGAATACAGAAGTAACGAGGACTCTTAAGGATAATCATTAATTAAATAGGTGTTACACCACCTATTTAAATAGATAAAAGGTGAGGATCATGATCAGAGAAATACAGATTTATATCCTTTTAACTGATACAGGGACGACTTTAAATAGGCTGATTAAGTCCTATACTAAAAAAACGTATAATCATGCTTCAATTGCCTTTGATGCGGAATTAATTGAGGTATATAGTTTTGGAAGAAAAACAGCGAAAAACCCTTTTATAGGAGGGTTTGTTAAAGAAGATATTCATTCCGTCATATTCAAACAAGCCTATTGTGCAATCTATTCTTTAACCGTAACAAGTGATGAATTTCAAAGGATGTCTCAATATATCCAAGAAATTGCAGCCAAAAAGGAACACTACCGTTATAATTTTATTGGATTATTTGGTGTGATGTTTAAAAAGCCGATAATAAGAAAAAATGCTTTCTTCTGTTCTCAGTTTGTGGCTACTGTCCTAAAGGAAAGTAAGGCCATTGACTTTGAAAAAGATCTTTCTCTGATTGAACCAAGTGAATTGCCTCATTCGGCAAATTTCCAATTGATTTTTGAAGGTAAATTGAAAGGTTATCAAAACGTAGTGATAAGGGAAGGTATCCATGTGCGTTATCCAGTAGTTCCAATTGAAATGTGATTCTGTATCTTTAGACTCAACTTCAATAATGACGCTACCTGATTTGTATTCGACATAAAAATAGACATTCTAACAACTTTCGAGGAAATTAATTCATTATAAATTACGTGGCGAAGTTGTGGGTGGTATGATGTAACCTCGTCATAGATAATGGAAAAAGCGTCACTCCAATCATTTGGAGGACGCTTTTTTTGTGTACTATAGCGTGCAAGTTCCGAAGAAATAAGGGGTAGCTTAACGCAAGGATGTCCGCGTCTACATAGAATCTGAAGGAAGCGAGCTGCAAATTTTGGGTTTGAGGAACGCCAACGTCGATTCCAGTATTTTTAAAAATATCAAAAGAGCTTTAGCAAAACGAAGATCATTTACTTCGTAGCAACTTGGGAGGAGAATTTTTCCGGTTTTATATCTTCTTCTCATTTTTGGAAAATTAGGCTTTCTTTATTTAATGGTAGAGTGTTAGTGAGAGATTTATAAATATCCTATACCAAATAAAACCCTTGAAAACTCCTAACAGAGTTCCCAAGGGCCAAAATTTTTATCGATATTAAATTCTCAAGATCAACCGTAAATCATATGGTTCAGGAGAGGATTCATATGACTTCCCTCTAAATAATGTATTTGCTATTTTACTTATTTAGTGAACTAAATAATGAATTGTAAGCTGTAACAACTTGTTGGTAATAACCGACTAAGTTCTCCCAAACCGTTTTTTGAACTGCTTCTTTAACAGGTTCTTCTGGAGCATCGTCGCCAACAGCGAGTTCTTCTGCTACATCTTCAGCAGGCGCATCCGTAGCGTCATCGCTATCAGAAGGAACTTCTACTACATCTTCAGTAGGCGCATCCGTAGTGTCGTCGCTATCAGAAGGAACTTCTACTACATCTTCAGTAGCTGCATCCGTAGCGTCATCGCTATCAGCGGGAACTTCTACTACATCTTCAGTAGGTACATCCGCCGTGTCGTTGCCAACGGCAGGAACTTCAGTTAGATCCTCAGCAGGCATGTCCGCTACAGTACCTTCTTCATCTGGTAAGATCATACCAAGATGATCTTGGATCAGAAAATCGTAGTAATCAATTAAACTTCCATAATTTTGTATGACAGATCTATATTCATTTACTTGCTCTTCTGTTACAATAGTGCTATCGATAGATTGGTCAGTTGACGTAGTATCTTCATTGATATTATCGTCAGCTGGCTTTTCTGTTTCATCAGTTTCATTCGCAGACTCATCTTCACCAGCAGGCTCCTCTGCAGGTTCTTCGTCAACCACAGTTTCCTCCGCAGCACCGTCTTCAATTACAGGTTCCTCCGTAGCATCGTCTTCAACCACAGGTANGGCTTTTCTGTTTCATCAGTTTCATTCGCAGACTCATCTTCACCAGCAGGCTCCTCTGCAGGTTCTTCGTCAACCACAGTTTCCTCCGCAGCACCGTCTTCAATTACAGGTTCCTCCGTAGCATCGTCTTCAACCACAGGTACCTCCGTAGTTTCGTCTTGAACTACAGGTTCCTCCGTAGCATCGTCTTCAACCACAGGTACGTCGGTAGTTTCGTCTTCAATTACAGGTTCCTCCGTAGCATCGTCTTCAACCACAGGTAAATCCGTAGTTTCGTCTTCAATTACAGGTGTATCTGTTGCACCGTCTTCATCAACAGGTACATCGGTAGTTTCGTCTTCAATTACAGGTGTATCTGTTACACCGTCTTCATCCACAGGTACATCGGTAGTTTCGTCTTCAATTACAGGTTCCTCCGTAGCATCGTCTTCATCCACAGGTACATCGGTAGTTTCGTCTTCAATTACAGGTGTATCTGTAGCATCGTCTTCATCCCCAGGTACATCAGTAGTTTCGTCTTCAATTACAGGTGCATCTGTTGCATCGTCTTCATCCCCAGGTACATCGGTAGTTTCGTCTTCAATTACAGGCTCATTCGTTGCTTCATCTTCATCAACAGGTACATCCGTTACTTCGTCATCATCCAAAGCATCATCCGAATCATCTTCATTCGGTGCCTTTTCCTGCAAATTTTTATTTGCAATGGTACGCATTATTTTTCCTTTTTCAGGTGATCCTGGAATGCTTGTTGCAAAAGATGAAACCTCTGCACCGTGATTTTTAAACTCTTTTTCCTCACCATTTTCAGCTGCAAAAGCTGAGCCACCTGCTCCGAAAATAGCAGCTGTTATCATTGAGGTTGACATTACAAACGGCAAAATCTTCTTGTTCGTGCTCTTCTCTTTTTGATTAGTTTCTTTAACCAAGACTCATCAAACTCCCTTTTTTTGAATTTTTTTAATCTCGACTACTAAATAAGAAATTGAAATAACACGCATTCTATTAAGCCGTTATGTACATCTACCTCCTTAACATGCAGAGCCTAAAACCAGGGTCAGTTTTTTACATATTCGTTATGTAGCTTTTCAATCGAATAATAAAGCAGTGCCCCATCTGCTTGTTACCTACAATAACAAATGAAAATAACAAGAGTGTAACGGTCGAGTAACAAGTTTCCATGGAAATATTAACCTTTGTCACAATTAAAAAACACACCAAGAGTCCCGACTTTTAATTGGGAAATGACTAAAAGGAGGGCCTATTCTAGTAGATTCGCCGTGTTAATACAGTTTATTCCTTTTGGGAAATGCAATATCAAAGTGCTGTCCAAACGTATCACGTTACTTTTTGGACATCTATCTTGAACGGTCTAAACGATCTAACGTTATTCAATTTTAAATATTACATTCGTAAATATTGAGAAGTTTTCTACCTATAAAAAAAATGAATGAACGACTCTACGACAAGTTCAGTTCTACAAAACGATGCATCTGATGCGGCAATGTCTCCGTCGGCATAATGTAATAGGAACTCCAGACCCTTGAATTATCAAAGGTTAGAGCCATGCATCATCAATAGGTAGTCATTGAATTAATCATAGGTGCTAAAAATCACTCTGAATATTAATGCCTCACAACAATTCATTGAATTGTTGTGAGGCATTTTTCGAATACATCAGTTAGTTGTCCGTATACTTCATCCAAAAGTTTTTTAATGAGTGTCATAAGTGAGAACCGATTCATAAATGAAAATTAATTATCATTCCGATTGGTCGATAGAAGGCATTAAATGGTGAAGGTGCAGCCCAAATCGTGTATGACACGGAATGTCGAGACGCCAAGGTGGATAAGATGAACCATTGAGTCCGGTCCATCAAGGTCGTCGACAAGTGATTATTAATGGAAAACAAGGCGGCAATTCAACTTGTACATCTTCGGGCACTTACACTCTTATAGAAGCTCATTTATTCTTTCATTCAAAACAACTGCATTTGAAACTATTGAGAAGCCATTTTTGTATTTTATTCTTGTGGAATTTAATGGTCTCAATACTATAACTCTTTCCTAAGACTCCCTATGCTGTTTTTTCCATTTATGAGAAAAGTAAAAGAATATTTAAATATTTAGGGGATTTGACTATTCTAATTCCAAATAGAATGATAATATTCAGAATAGGCACATTTATTTATTATATTAATTTGCTGAATTAAAACATTTTTAAAGAGGAGGAAATGAGATGTTGAATATTACAGAGAAAAGCAAATTTTCCGGATATCCACAGCAGCCCCATGGAGGAAGTTTGGTAGACAAAGTGGTAACTGGTATAGCGTTAGAAGAGGATTTGGTTAAAGCAAAGCAGCTACCAACTATTATGGTGGATATGGAAGCAGTCATTACGCTTGAAATGATTGCGACGGGCGTCTTGTCTCCTAATGAGGGTTTTATGAAAGAAATTGACTATAATTCCGTTCTTACGAAAGGGCGGTTAGATAATGGGTTAATTTGGCCGGCACCTTTGAGTTTTGCTCCAACTGGTAATCGTAACAAAGAAGTGGTCCAGTCACTTTCGATTGGGGATGAAGTAACACTTGCTGATGAAAACAAAGAGCCTGTTGCTATTCTCATAATAGAGGATATTTTTGAGTACGATAAAGAATATCGTGCTTCTCATCTCTTTGGCACGACAGACCGTGATCACCCAGGTGTGGATGCGATTTATAGGCGGATGGGTGACGTCGCGTTAGGGGGACCCATCAGATTATTGCGACGTGCTGATTGGGGACCATTTGAGAAACTTCGTTTGGAGCCAAAAGATACATGGCATGATTTTTATGAAGTAAAGAAATTTCGTTCGGCAGCAGGATTTATCACGGGTGCCAACCCTTTACACAGAGGCCATGAATATATTCATAAGAACGCCTTAGAAGAAATAGATGGCTTGCTTCTTCAACCGTTAGTTGAAATGGCTAAACGAGAGTATACACGCCATGAGTTTCGTATGCTGTCTTATCGAAGTGTACTAGATACGTATTATCCAAAAGGTCGATCAATTCTAGCTCCCCTTAGAGTGACTTACATTTTTGCAGGACCACGGGAAACTGTGTTACATGCTTTAATTATGAAGAATTATGGTTGTACTCATGCACTAATTGGTCGGGATCATGCGGGAATAGGTGATTATTACGACAAGTATGCCAGCCATAGTATATTTGATGAGTTTGATCCAGCAGAGCTAGGAATAGATATTCGGCTTTATCATGAAGTCTTTTACTGTACACGTTGTGATAGTCCTGCCACTGGCCAGTCTTGTCCACACGACGAACGCTATCGGATAAACATCTCGGGCACAGGTATTAGAGAAATGCTCCGTCATGGAATTATGCCGCCAAAAGAAATTGTAAGACCTGAATCTGCGCGAATTGCCTTGCAGGGAATTCAGCCTAAAGGACTTGATGATAGTGAAAATGCCATATCACCCGTAGGAAAAACAATTAAAAGCATGTTCCCTTTCTATTTAGATAGAACAAGGCTTGGTGGACGTAAACGCGTTGCCCCTTTAACAGAAGGAGAATTGACCAATCTGGATTTAGAAGAGGTTAACCTGGATGTCCGTGCCAATGCGGATCGAATTTATCGAGAAGTTTACGAAGAGTATAGTAGTGTTGGCGACACGAATCGTAGTTTACAATCAGAATGGGTAGCAGATGCTCGTGATGCATTACACTTACAACAGCAAATGGTAATTCAGGATCTGGAAGAGAAAGTTGAACAAGCTCCAATTGCTGCTTCCGATGAATTCATGTACCAAGACAAGGAAGAGTCTAAACTAGAACTTGAAGTAGCTAAAAAGATTCTTGCAGACCTACCAAAGGTACTTCGTTCAGATAATCTAAAGTATCGTAATTGGAACCACTTACCCTATAATCGTTATCGTGGTAGCGATGATCCAAATGAATAATAGTTAAAGGATTTGTAATACATCCGCCAATTGGGTTTCCAATTGGCGGATGTTTATGTTTGACCTTTAATTGGCCGTATTGTGAATCAAGGCATGTTTACTCTACGGAAATCATAAAGTCTATAGAATTGTTAGAAATTGTCAATTGAGAGGTCAGGGATTAATAGTTGGATGGAAGTGAAATAGTTACTATTCACAATGGGCATTATTCAACCAAACACGTAGAGCTTTGATTTTGAATCTCCAGTTAATAGAGAAGAACTAGCTGTTTGGTATATACGCGTCCTCGGACTTGAAATTATCCTTAGGGATTTTACAATAATCGTAAAATAATCCTGATTTTACGCAGAAAAAACAGACTGAATTCTATCCAGAACCAACTATACAGAAGTGAAAAACCAAAAATAATTAGGAGAATGGGCATATCAATTGAGGAAGTGACCGCCGGACCGAAAACAGGAAAGCCCAACCCGTATAATGGGATGCAAATACCTATAAATAATAGAGAACCATTTACTATTAAGATTGCCAAACGATGATGAAAAGTGAGAACCGTCCATCCAAGCCCCAACCCAAGTAGCCCTGTTGTGAAAGGGAAAATTACTAACTCACTTGGCTGAAGCAATAATAATGAAAAAACTGTTAGTGCATACGCTAGTAATCCTGAACGTAATGATATCAATGTAGCTAGAAAAATAGGGAGAGATGCGAAGGGGCTAAAGAAATAACCGATACCCGGTAAAAATCCCCCTGCCGACTGTAATACTGTTGCAAGTGCCGCCAACAATGCAGTCATAATCATTTTCTTTAGAGGCGACCATTTCATAACGATTCCATTAACGCCCTTTACGAAGGATGGTATAGGTTTAATGAAATACACAATCTCTCTCCTTTGTTCTTAGTCCTTTCCCAATAGTATATACAGGAGGGACACCTGTTGATGAACTAAAATAACTAGTAAGCAATTTAATCACACACAGAGCGCTGAGTGTATAGTATGTTTAAAAACATTTGAATTGAACGATCTCCCTATAGTATCCTTTAGTATACTATGATATTAAAGAGTGTGTACCTCTCTTTTTGGAGGTGTGTGGTTTATAGTAAATGATTCAAGAGCGTTCGGCAGTATTCGTGCTCAAATTCAATTAAGAGAAATTCTATCTAACCCTGCATTAGCACCAGTTCTTTCGCCAGGAAACGAAGTTTACGTAGAATCAAAAACAGACACTCTTTAATAAAGAGTGTCTGTTTTTATAGTGCGCCCAGCATGGGCGTAGTCTATAGGGTGCAAGTCCCGAA
>NZ_JBYHFQ010000036.1:0-35768 GCF_057669665.1 Sporosarcina sp. Y1004
GTGGTGTGAGAGGTCGGGAGTTAATCACTCCCTCCTACTCGATTATTATCAGTTTCAGTAGCTACTGGCCTCATTATAACTTTTAACTTTTTCAATATGGTCGGCATGAAGTGTGCCCCATTCGTGCATAATTGCCAGAACCGGTTGTAAACTTTGACCATACTCTGAAATAGAGTATTCAACTTTCGGAGGAACTTGGGCATAGACGACTCTTTTTACAATATCCTCATCTTCCAATTCACGTAATTGTTTGGTTAACATTTTTTGTGTAATATCGGGCATCAACCGTTTCAACTCACTAAATCGCTGAGTGCCTTCATTGAATAAATGCAATAAAATAATCGGTTTCCATTTACCTACCAAAATCCCTAAAGCTTCGTCGACTTTACATTGTTCAACTTTCATCTCTTAATAACCTCCATTAGTATACTTTTAGATACTATGATACATTTAAGTAAGTACTTCTCTTGTTGGTCTCTTTGGTTCATAATATCATATAAAGGACATAAAGGGAGGACTTTTAAATGAGCGTTTTATCTAGGGGTATCAGAAGCGTCAGAAATGTAGTTTATCAGGAAAATTCACCGACTCATAAAGTGGGATTAGTCATTGAACCGGGTAACTGGGAAGAAACAGATCCATTTTTGTTGATGGCTGAAGATTTTTTCGAACGAGGCACTTTTGGACCGCATCCGCATCGCGGTATTGAAACGGTCACCTATATCATCGATGGAAATCTTGAGCACCATGACAATAAGACAGGCGGCGGGGAATTGTACCCTGGGGATGTCCAGTGGATGACAGCTGGAAAAGGGATTATTCATTCAGAAGAACCGGCGATTGGAGAAATAGTGAATTGTCTGCAATTGTGGGTTAATCTCCAGAGTGATAAAAAAATGACGGAACCACGTTATCAGAACATGCGTGCAGAAGACATGCCTGTCCGTCAACAAGACGGTGCAACGATTCGTGTATTCTCAGGTTCTTCAGCAGATGTAATAGCTGATACGAAAAATCATGTACCCGTTACGATGGTTGAGATAAAATTAGAGCCGGGTGCTACAATTATACAAGATCTTCCGGGCAGTTATAATGGATTCCTTTATGTTATAGGTGGAAAAGGGCAGGTTCTTTGGCTAGAACACGGATTAACGGCTGAGAAATCTGAAGTAAAGATTCACGCATTAGAGAAAATGCATATCATCTTATATGCAGGTCAGCCTATCGGAGAAAAAGTGGTTGCGCGCGGTCCATTTGTGATGAATTCAGAAGAAGAAATCATGCAAGCTTACAAGGATTATAGAGAAGGAAAATTCGAGTAATGTAATACGGAATCATAAAGTATGAAATATTCCAATAGATTTGCTATGCTTTTAGTAGAAATAAGAAAATGGGAGTTGCTGATATGGATAAAAAGGCGGAATATGTAGCGAGTTTTAAAGAGGCAATGGGGAATTACCCGACGGGAGTAACCGTCGTAACAGCATTTGATGCGGATAAAAAACCGATGGGTCTAACGGTTAATTCATTTGCATCTGTATCTTTAGAGCCTTTGCTCATATTATGGTCAATTGACAAAAGAGTATCCACCTATAACGATTTTCTTAAGACTGAAAAGTTTTCGGTGAATATTTTGGCGTCAGATCAAAGCGATTTATGTACGTTATTTTCCAGCAGAGTAGCCGATCGATTTAGCCAATGTGATTGGAAGGAGTCGGATTTGAATCTGCCGGTCCTCCCAGAGGCGCTGTCCGTTCTGCAATGTAAAACGGTTCAACAAATCGAAGCCGGGGATCATACGATTTTTATCGGCGAAGTATTGGATATCCAGAATGAAAGTAAAGAACCTCTTCTGTATCACCGCAGAACTATCGGTCCAATTCCTAAAGATTTTTATAGCTAAGTAGAAGTATTGAATATTGTTCATAGGCTGAGCGCTGGAGGCCTACCTAAGCGCCTAAGCGTATTTGAAGGTAACATTTATTAGAACTTACACGGCTATCCGTATAAATTACCGCTCGAAAAGGCCTGTCATCACTTGTTGATGACAGGCCTTTTTTTTATTTTGCCAAGGAAACAGAAGTCTTGCTGACCCCTTTACGTGAGATGGCCAGCACGAGCACTAAACCAGCCGCCATCAGTACACCATCAAGCAGAAGCGGCATGCCCCAGTCGCCTGTGCTGTCCCGAAGAACGCCGGAGACAACAGGCGAGAGGACCGCTCCGATTTCTCCAATCAAATTAAGCATCCCGAACATGGATCCTCTGCTTTTTTCGGGCGTTAAGTCGGAAGCGAGTGCATGTGCAACCGGCTGCAATGCAAAAAAGAATAGTCCTGAAACGAATAAAATGATAGACATAACGACGGGACTATTATTACCCAACATTACATAAGCCGCAAATATAAAAATGGTTATGGTCAGCACGGCGGTAAGTATAGCAAGAATATTACGTCGCCCATTTGGACGATCCGCAACCATGTCGGAAATCTTCCCTCCGAGAGGGAAACCGATGATACCGGCCAAGCCATTAAATGACGCAATCAGTGCAGCGGCCATCAATGCTCCACCGCCGAAATCTTTGACGATGGAGACGGACCAAAAGCCGTAAAACCATAGATGCCACATGACTGGGATGAAAAATAAGTACAATAAGAATAGGTTTTTATTTGCCAATAACGGCTTTATTTCAGATTTCTTCGTCATGTACAAATAAAGTATTAAGAGCGGACATAGTGCCACAAGTATGATAGCGATTGCAATAGAAGACAAACCTAGTTTAACCGAAAAATAATAAATACCCATCACTATGACTAGAAAGACTGCGGAGTACATGGACATGTGCAGCAGCCCTTTGCTAAATTGTGTTTTAATGCCTGGCGAGGATAAATCTACAGGTACATTTGGATTATGTTTCGGCTTCATAAATTTAAATAGCAGGAATGCAACGACAAGCGTAATGATCCCAGTCACAAAAAAGGGAAAACGCCAAGCCTCCTCTCCCATAAATGGTTCTGCAATTGTTAAAAGATAGGGGACCCCGAGTGTACCGGCTGTTAGTCCGACAGATAATCCGGTAAGCGCCACGCCCATTCCCAATCCGACTTTTTCGGTAGGTGTATGATATGCGATATAAGAGCGGTCATTCGAATAGAATACACCTTCACCAAGCCCTAATAGAACCCTGAAAAGAATAAAGGCGATAAGGCCACCGACCAATCCGGTTAGCAAGGTGGCAATCCCTGCCCAAACAATACTCAAAATAATTATGGCACGATAGCCGAACCGGTCTCCGAAGTAACCACCAGGAAACTGCATTAGCATGAAGCCAGCAAAAAACAAACTACCGATCAATCCGCCGATACCATGCGGATTTGCTACGTCTGCAAAAAAGGAAACTTCATTTTCAATCATATATGTAACAATCGGACCAGTGGCTACCCGGTCAACGTAAGAAACGAACCAGCCCAAAAATAATAATCCCCAAATCGTATGATACCTTTGCAAACCCTCTTTTTTCATTTCTCACACCTCCAATTCCGTTCTTTATAAAAAAATGCCTCTCTATTTTTGATAGAGAGGCATTCAATAGATTATCGCCTATTCATCAGTTCCAAACATCTTGTGCGATAGACACAACGTGGCGAACTTTTTCCCACTGTTGCTCTTCTGTCAATCGATTGCCTTCTTCTGTTGAAGCAAAACCACATTGAGGGCTTAAACAAAGTTGATTCAACGGAACATGTTTGGCAGCTTCTGATATTCTCACTTTTATCTGTTCTGGATCTTCCAAATCACCGAATTTAGAAGTGATTAATCCTAATACGATGTAAAGATCCGGACGGTTGACGTGGCGCAACGGCTCAAAACTGCCTGAACGTTCATCATCAAACTCTAGGAAAAGGCCGTCAACATCCAATTTGCCGAAGATAGTTTTGGATACATTCTCATAGCCACCACTTGAAAAATAGGTTGATTGGAAGTTGCCACGGCAAATATGCATCGTAACGAGCAAGTCGGCTGGTCTTTTTGCGATGGATTCATTAATTGCCCGAGCTGAAAGTTGAGCGATGTCATCAGGATCTTGACCTTTCGCTTTCAATGTCTCTCTTCCTTCTTCCGACAAAAGGGAAGCCCATGACGTGTCATCGATTTGAAGATAACGGCATCCTTCATCGTAAAGCGCCTGAATTACGTCTTGATAGGCAGTTACCAAGTCATCAAATAATTCTTCGTCACTTGAATAGATCCCTTCTTCGAATGTCGCTCTGTGGAGCAGCATATTCGGGCTTGGAATCGTGAATTTAGCAACCGCATCTCCCGCAACACTTTTCAGGAACTTGAAATGTTCGATCATATAATGATTGCTGAAACCGATTTTCCCTGTCACTTTGATGCCGTGTGCTCTCGTTTGAACGCCATTGAATTGAAGACCTTTATCAGTTTCGTAAAATTCAACGCCATCGAAGCCGGAAAGGAAATCGAAATGCCACCATTTACGACGGAATTCTCCGTCTGTCACTGTCTTCAGTCCGGCCTTTTTTTGATTTTCTACTAGCTTTGTGATTTCCTCGTCTTCGATTGTCTGTAATTCTTCGGCAGTGATTTCACCGTTATCTTTTTGCAGGCGTGCTTTTTTTAGACGCTCCGGGCGTAAGAAGCTCCCGACGTGATCCGCTTTGAATGGTGCAACTATTTCATTTTGTTCTTCTACTGTTTTTGTCAATTTATATTCCCTCTTTCTCATAACTAGTATTTTGTTTACGAGTACTTAATTACGTACTGCAACTAGGGTAGATGCTTTTTTCAGTGCTTGCTCAAAATCTTCAATCAAGTCGTCCACATGTTCAAGGCCTACAGAAAAACGTAGTAGGCCATCCGTAATCCCACGTTTCTCCCGTTCTTCTTTCGGCATAGCAGCATGGGACATCGTAGCAGGATAAGAAAGGATTGATTCAACCCCGCCTAGACTCACAGCGAAAACAGGTATACGGACATTGTCAACAAATGCTTTTGCTGTAGCTCTATCTGGCAAACGGAATGACAGAACCGCTCCTGGACTAGTTGATTGTTTCGCATGGACTTCGTAACCTGGATGACTTACTAACCCCGGATAAAATACCTCTTCCACTAAAGAGTGTTCATTCAAATATACGGCGATTTTTTGAGCCGATAAGGATGACTGAGTTAGACGAGCTCCAAGCGTTTTGATCCCTTGAATTAACGAATAGGAATCTTGAGCACCCAATATAGAGCCGAAAGAGTTCTGGATAAACGCCAATCGATTTCCAAGCTCCTCATCCTTCGTCACTGCCAAACCGGCAATAATATCGCTATGTCCAGATAGAAACTTCGTAGCGCTATGGACAACTATATCAACGCCAAGATCAAGGGGGCGTTGGTATAGTGGCGACATGAATGTGTTGTCGAGGAACGTCAGACAGTCATTCGCTTTTGCGAGTTCGACAATGGCTGCAATATCCGTAATACCTAATCGAGGATTGGAAGGTGTTTCTACATAAATTACTTTTGTATTCGGCCGGATTGCACTAGCGGTTTCTTCTAAATTAGCCAGATTAACAAATGTATGGTCGATACCGAACTTTGGTAGGACTTGTGTTACAAATCGGAATGTACCGCCATAGACATCTTCAGTAACAACGATATGGTCACCTGAAGAAAGGAGCATGAAAGCGGAGGAGATGGCAGCCATCCCAGAAGCAAATGCTAATCCGCGTTCACCGCCTTCCAATGAGGCTATTGTTTTTTCCAATGCATCTCTCGTTGGATTACCAGAACGGCTGTAATCATAGGGACCAAATTCGTCAAAGCTTTCTTGATGAAATGTTGAAGATAAGTAAATAGGTACATTCACTGCACCCGTTTTCCGTTCGGAATCTCCACGTGTCGATGCGTGTATAAGTGTCGTTTGTAATCGTTCATTATTGAGACTCATTGTTGAAGCACCTCGCTTTTTAATGTTGAAAACACTTGCTTTAAATCGGCAATCAAATCTTCTACCTCTTCCACTCCGACTGAGAAACGTAAAAGACTATCGTCAACGCCCCGTCGTATCCGTTCTTCACGTGGTATTTCCGCATGTGTCTGTGTTGCTGGGTAAGTAATAAAACTCTCCACGCCTCCGAGACTTTCAGCAAATGTAATAAGTTTTAGATTTGCTAAGAAAGGTCCAACCCATTCACTATTTTGCAAGCGGAAGGAAAGCATACCGCCTTTCCCGGGATAGAGAACGTCCGCAACATGTGGTTCGCTCTTCAAGTAATTTGCGATTATCTTTGCATTTGCATCATGTTGCTTCATTCGTAAGTGCAGTGTTTTTAGTCCCCTAATGATTAACCATGAATCGGAAGGTGACAGAACTGCACCGATAGCATTATGGTTGGTTGCCAATACTTCACAGAGCTCCGTGCCTTTTGCAACTACAAGACCGGATAGGACATCGTTATGTCCTCCGATGTATTTCGTGGCGCTGTGTATAACAATGTCTGCGCCTAGCTCAATTGGTCTTTGGAAATAAGGCGTTAAAAATGTGTTATCGACAATCAGTAATAAATTATGCTTTTGGGCGAGTTTCGCGTATTGACGTATATCAAACTCCTGCATAAGTGGATTTGTCGGTGTTTCGATAAATAGGGCTCTTGTCTTCGCAGTTATCAATTTCTCAGTTTCATGGACATCAGTAAAATCCGTATATGTTGTTCCGATTGAATAGACATCGGAATACTGCTTTAGTAGGCGATAGGTACCCCCGTAAATATCTTCCGGAACAATCAAATCATCCCCTGGACGGAAAAGTGATAAAACAAGCTGAATCGCAGCCATCCCTGAACTACATGCAAAACCGGCGTCACCGCTCTCTAAATCTGCAATGCCTTCTTCCAAAATGGAACGGGTCGGATTTTTCGTCCGCGTGTAGTCATAGCCAGTTGACTGACCTAAGCCTTCGTGTTTAAAGGCGGTCGATAAATAGATTGGTGGGTTCACTGAACCAGTTTTCGGATCACTGTTATTACCAAGTTGTACAAGTATTGTTTCCAAACTTCGTCTTGTCATTGGATTCACTCTCTTCTTTTAAAATCAAAAAGAGGACCCTCTATATGGAGAGGGTCCTCGAAATGTCGAAGTCAATCTCCTTATCTTCTAGGTAAATAGATACCTATTGGAATTAGCACCGTACCTAAACAGGTTGGTTGCTGAGACGTCATCGGGCCAATCCCTCTGTCTCTCGTGATAAGAATAAAATATGAAGTTGTTTGAATATACAATTTAGATAATTCTACCATGGCATGAATTATAAAACAAGAACCAGATTCCTAATGCTTTTCCCGAAGCAGCTGCATTCGTTGATTGAACAAACTAGGATAAGATAGAAATCCGAGTAAGACACTGGTTACTGCTGCGGTCGTTAATAAGAGAAAGATGATCAGCAATTGAAACTGAACAGCTTGAATTGGGTCAGCTCCAGCAATGATTTGACCACTCATCATACCAGGCAGTTGAACTAATCCCATTGTTTTCTGACTCTCGATTGTCGGAATCATACTGGCTTTGATAGAATTGATCAGTTGTCTATGAATGGCTTGTTTTGGCGTTCCCCCAAGTGACAGGATAAGTTCCGTTTCGTCGCGATGCGTTTCAACCTCTGCCGTAAATCGGTTAAGGAAAAGGATTGACAATACCATCGAATTACCGATAATCATGCCGCTGATTGAAATGATATATTGTGCAGTTGCGGGTACAATCTGGAAGCCTAGTAAAATACTTTGGGTTAGCACTTCAACGAAAATTAAGGTGACTGCAATTTTCCATGTAATTCCCTTGATGGCTGTCCCTTTCTTTCTGGCATTTTGTGTCGCAGCTACAATCATCAATGTAACCATTAACACGATATACAAAATATTTTCTGAGTCGAAGACAAATTTAAGAATATATCCGACTGCGAGAAGCTGTATAATCGACCGGATTGTTGCAATGATCGTGTCCTTTTCTAATCCTAAACGGAGCGTCTTTGATAATACAAGGGGAATGATAACGAATATAAGGGTGATGGCTAATGTTAAATAAGTCATACGGAGGATACCCCTCCTTCTACAAACTGCCTCACTAACTCATTCGTCGATGATTTTAATAAGTTACTTTCACAGGTTTCGATGATTTGCCCTTCCATAACAACCCATGTGTAATCACCAATTGATAAGGCTTGTTCCAGATTATGTGTAATCCAGATGATTGTTGTACCATATTTCCGATTGATTTTGCCGATTAATTCCTCGATTTCAGTTAACGACGATCGGTCTAAAGAAGAGGTGATTTCATCGAGCAATAAGATTTCCGATTTATTGATCAATGTACGGGCAATTGATACTTTTTGACGCTGTCCGCCTGATAATTCGTCGATTTTTCGGTGCAGAAATAGTTTGTCGAGGCCCACATCATCTAGAATTTCAACTGCATCTTGTTCTGGCAGTTTTTTACCTTGAAGTTCTAGGGGCAGTGCTAAGTTATGATAAATAGTCCCCTTTATCATCGGTGCACTCTGAAGTGCAATGCCGACATGACGCCGTAGTTCAACAGGTTCATAGGCGGAAATGGGTTTGTCATGAATATAAATTTCCCCGGAGGTGGGGGAAATCAATCCATTACACAATTTGAGCAACGTTGTCTTTCCCGCTCCCGAAGGACCGACGAGTGTCGTAATTTTGCCTTTTGGAAAGGAGCCCGTCACGTTTTTTAAAATATGTATATCCCCTATGGAATAGTCAACGTTATAAAAATGTAATGCAGGTTCATATAAATTGGACATGTTAATCGCTCCTAGACTTTCTTATTAATAATAATTCTAATCTAAGGGTTGTATTCATGCAAGGAACATTGATTCAAGCTCTTATAATTCAATAAATGTTTAGTACTATTCATATAGCGTGCGTTTTGTGCTATAGTGACCACTATATTGGGACGTCTACTATTCCTTGAAGTGTAAAATAGACTTTTAACCAATGAAACTTAGTACTGGTTTAAAACGTATATGTATTGAACGAGACGACTTTTTTAAAAAAGAGTGGGGTCCAAACGTTTTGAGTTTGGACCCCGTTTTTTTCCAATATGAGATACTCAATTGGTTTAATCGTATGGAGGTGCAATGATGGAGAGCAAGACTGAAACTGCAGTGTATTGGGCATTTCTGAGTCACGCACAATGGAATATGTATATCGCAGCGACAACAAAAGGGCTTTGTTATGTGGGTTCTTTAAATGCTTCATCTGCGGAATTAGCTGTATGGGTGAAGAAACGGCTTGCGGACCACATTCTGATTGAAGACGCTGAGGTTTTGCAGCCGTATGTAGTTGAATTGATTGATTATTTGGAGGGGCGGCGAAAAGAATTTTCATTGCCGATGGATCTTCACGGTACGCCTTTTCAATTATCAGTCTGGAATGCATTGCAAGAAATCCCATACGGCCAGACTGTGTCATATTCAGATATTGCTGAACGTATACAAAAGCCAAGTTCGGTCCGTGCAGTCGGAACTGCGATTGGCGCAAATCCGGTATTAATGACCGTACCTTGTCATCGTGTCATTGCTAAAAATGGGAAACTGGGCGGTTTCCGTGCTGGTTTAGAGATGAAAGAGCAATTACTTCGACTGGAAAATCATTTGCAATGGTAGTGGAAGAAAGACGAATGATAAAGAGATTGTATTATTATCTCTTTATCACCGTTTCTTTATTCGTTACATCGAGTACGTCAAGCAGGAATACAAACACTGGTATACCGATAATCAGACCCCAGACACCGAAGAAGTGTTGAGAAAAAATTAGTACAACGAACGTGTAAAAAACAGGTAAGTCGGTTTTGGAGGACATCAGTTTAGGATTTAATATATATGCTTCAATTCCATGAATAATCATAATCGCGATAAGGACATAAACAACTTTAAGTATTCCCCCGATTGTAAAGGCGATTAAAGTTAAAGGCACCAGTGAAATGATTACGCCTGCTACCGGTATTAGGCCTAAGAAGAAAACCATTATTGTCAAACCAACTATTTGTGGGAATCCAAGTACAATTAATATAATTACCGTTAAAAACGTATTAACAATTGCGATAATGAATTGAGCTTCAATTACTTTACCGAATGTGCGTGCAAACTTTTTTCCGAAGAATTCGATTTCATAATAAAAAGGAGCTATTTTGCTGTCTTTAAATTTGCTGGTGAATTCTATTAAGCGTGGTTTTTCCAATAGGAAAAACAAACTTAAAATTAAAGCAAGCAACACTTGAATACTCGTTTTGCTAATATCGGAAAAATATTTTACCAGAAACGAAAAACCGTTTTCCAAATAGGCAGCGATTTGATTGGTAGAAATGATGGATTCTAAATAGTTAAGCAAAACATTGTCATGAGGCTCAGCATAGAAGTTGGTAATGCGCTTAATAATTTGACTGATTTCCATTGTGATTAAAGGCAGATACTTTACAATACCAAACATTAATAAACTCACGATTACTGAATAGAGTAGAATCACCAACACCTTCCGGTTTAGGCGCACTCGTTTGACCGTAAATTCAACTAGTCGATTCATGAGGAAAGCGAAAATAAAGGTAAGTAAGATGATATTCATCATACTTCTGACGCTGAAAAGAATTAAAATTATTAAAGCAAAGATAATAAAACGACGGGGTCCCTTTTTCTCGAAAATATCAAATAATCCATTCATCTGAACTGTAGCTCCTTCATTATTAGTTTGAAGTGATAAATCTTCCTATTATTCATATTAGTATTGACATAATAATAAAGTTTACCATTCACTTGTAAAAGAATATGTATTATATAGGCAAAGGAGATTTAAACCAATTAGGTTACCTCCCTTTAGTGTTTGATTAATTATATGATACATCGAGCAATAAATGAAATTTTGGGGCATGTTTTAATGAGTGGAAATGGCTACTCAATAAGCTCAGAATGTTGCAACTGCATTATACCTCCTTTACCTTCATTGAATAACAGAAAACCATCCTTGCATATCTAACAAGGATGGTTTTACTATGCTCTGCCAACGATTACTTTTTCGTAGAACGATATAAATCAACCATTGCCTTTTTTCGATCACCAAGAGTAGCAAAATCAAGAGATAACTCTTCATGAATGCCATTTTCATTAATGGTTCCTGTTCTAATTTTTTCGGACAACGTTTTACCCTTATTCAATTTATTACTATCATCTTTTTTCATGCCGATACCTCCTTTACTAATTGATTCTTTTTAATATGGCTCAAAAGCAATTGATTCATGTAGGATATAATTTATAATTAGTGGAATGATCAATAGGATAGGTCACAACCTGTTAACTTGAGTTGAATCTAGGATGAATAGTGTATACTTGTAGCATTAGAATGCGTTTTGGTTCTTTATTAAAAAGAGATTCTAATCACCCATTCCGTGTTTATTGATTAACCATTTATTTGCATAGAACACTTGCGAGAAGGGCTTGGAATCAGCCATTTTCACTGGACTATTTCCGGCCCGCTTTCGGCGAATTATTCATGACACTATTACCGAGAGGAAAGTGTGGCTAGAAGCGACTCCGTCACTTCTAGCCACACCTTTTAAGTTCATATTGTTGTGATTATTAGCCAGTCGCGTTCCTACAATATTCAAGTGAAAAATGCAGCTGCTTTGAAAGAATAGAATAGATGATATTCTATAAAGACTGTAAGTGCCCGAAGATGTAATTTCGGGCACTCTAGTACCTTGTACATAGCATTCTCTGCTTACTATCATGATGAAATATGTGAAGCTCTAAAAGAAAGTGATACTTCCTGAAAATAAAAATAGAGAAACTATAGAAGAAGGCTTGAGCGGCCAAAATTGTATCTTTGGCCGCTTCTTTCCAGGTGAGGAGCCAGCTATTCTTTCGTCCCGAAAAGCTTTAGAACTTCTTGTATTGGTACCTTTGGAGAGCGACGGATGAACAACCGCCATATGATTACCGGGAAAATAAGTAGGGATGCGACGAAGTCGCATCCCTACTTATTAAAACATCTCGAAAATGTTATAGAAATTGTTCAATCCAAAGCAATCCAAAAACATCTACACACGTAGTCCACAATGTTTGATTAAGTTATTTTGGTTAATCAACAGGCGTGAACCCATTCATATAAAAAATGATTATAAATGTATCACTCTAATTACTACTTTTATAAAGGGGAAATAAATTGATGCAAAGTGTTGAGTCAATCATAATCGATGACATCATTCAAGATATTGTTTTAGGAAAATATAAAGCGAATGACCAATTTCCATCAGAAAATGAACTTGCAGACCACTACCAAGTACCGCGGATCAAAGTCAGGAATGCCTATTTGAAATTGGAAGATATGGGTTATATTTATTCGCAACAAGGAAAAGGTAGGTTTTTAAAACCTAAGCTGCAGCAAATTGAATTGCATTTGTCGGGAAGTTCTAGCTTTAGTGAAAAAATGAAACGTGCTGGATATGAACTGGTAACCCAAAACTTGGGGTGTGAAAAAATCGCCTATGATCCGAGTATCTTTGCTAAGTTGCAAGTGCAGCAGGAGGAAGAAGTATTTAAGGTTTCAAGACTTCGCATCATAGATGGACAGCCGTTAGCGCTCCATATTTCATACGTTGCAAAATCTGTTTTTCCTCGAATAGAAGTAGAGGGCGGCCACATTCAGTCAATGTTTTCTTATTACGAAGATCAAGGATTTACTGAATTTGTCAGTAGTAAAAGTTACGTAACTATTTCGTTTCCGACGAGTGTCGAGCGAACTCTTCTCGAATGTACTTCGCTAGTTCCTCTATTAATTATTCAAAGTGATTGTGTAGATGCCATTCAAAAAAACGTGCTAGAATATACAAAAATCATATACCGCAGTGACTTATTTACATACGTTATTGCGAATGAGTGAAGAACAAGCCCTTGTCAATTTGACAGGGGCTTGTTTTTGTTAATTTGCATTTACATTCCTTAATAATTACTTAACATCACGCCACTTGGCAACAAGATAAGATGAGGTTGTGAAGGAGTGAGATGATGAATCGACGCAAACGAACGAAAATACTTATCGATGGCTCACGTAATTTTACAAGAGAATTGGTAAATGAAATTGAACGTAACTACGATATTCATGTTTTAGCTACCCCACAACAAGCGTTAGCGATGGTCAAGTTGAGAGAGACGGCCCAAAAATCACTATTTTACCTTGGAGAAGTACTTGTGACCGAAACAAAGGTTCAGATTAATAATACATTAGGCATCGGAATTATCGTGGGCGATGAAGAAGAATTCTCCTACCAGTTAGCCGTAATCGATGCAGCATATGAAGCAAACTTGGTTGAGACTGAAACGTGGACATTGCTTTTCGATGATGAAGAAAAACGAATTCATGAAAACAGACTATTAAAAGAAGCATCCATATTAAAAACAAAAGTTAATTTTGAAATGATGGACGTTTAACTTCATTGAGTCGGGGTTCAAACTCCGACTGAATTAAGAGGAATGAAGTTCAATTCCTCCCTGTTAAAGCCTCCGACGAATGCCACAGATTTTGCAAGGAGTCAAAAGGCAACCTAAGTTCGCCGCGTCCTGCGGCAGAGATTGCATACCTGCATCCTGCAGGCACAAGCGCGATTCAAAATCTGGGCGCAATTACGCCAAGGTGTAATTGATTTATTAAATTATGTTTAGGAGTGAAACGATGGCCATTGACGTAGTGCACGATACACAAGAAGTTTTTCGGACAATCCTTCATTGTATGTCGAGACCAGGAACGATTAAAAATATTGGTAAAGGCAGTGAACAGGAGGGGCACCGAGAATTTTGCTCGCATTCAATTCTTCTGAGTGCGATTACATTGCTGGATGCAGAAGTTCGTTATCATGTCATAGGTCAAAATGCAGCCTCAATCGAAGCACTTTTCTCTGCCCATACATTGTCAAAAGTGACGGATTTACATAAAGCGGATTACATATTCATTATGCAAGATGATCAGCAACAATTCTTACATGATGTATTTACGAAAGCGAAAAAAGGGACGCTTGTGGATCCACAAAAATCCGCAACGATTATCATCGAAACGGAATCGCTAGCAAATGAGCTATATCTCGTTTTAGAAGGACCAGGAATTGCTGATAAAGAAAACGTAGAAATTCCGGGTAGTGAATATTGGATGGATGCAAGAGCTGAGGCCAATAAAGAATACCCGCTCGGAGTGGATATGATATTAATCGATAGGCAATCCAATCTGATGTGTCTGCCAAGAACAACGATTATTCACGATCGAGGGGTGTCTTAATGGCTTATGTAGCGGTTAAAGGTGGAACAGAAGCGATTGAAGAATCGATAAAACGCCTCACCTTTGAACGGGTCCAATCACAGGAACTATTAGAAGTGAAAACGATTATGGCGACGATGCGCGGCATGGTTGACCAGGTGATGTCCGAAAGCAGTCTGTACTCGGAATATTTGGCGGCACTTGCCATTAAACAGTCGGAAGGGAATATGGAAGAAGCTGTGTTCCTGTTACGTGCTCACCGTTCTACATTGCCAAGGACTTATTATACGCGTGTTGTTGAAACGGACTTAATGGCAGTAGAACGTAGAATATCCGCAAGTTTCAAGGATATTCCAGGCGGTCAGATATTAGGGGCGTCCTATGATTATACACATCGTTTAATGGACTTTGATTTGATTGATGAATCGAAAAATACGATGAAAGAATGGCTTGACCAATTTTTGAATGAAGAAAATACAATGATAGATAAAGCCAGTTTAACTTCGTTGCCAAAGGTAGTTGATTACCTTCGAAAGGAAAAATTACTTTCCGAAGTAGAAGACGACAACACGGAACCGATTGATGTGACAAAACAAAGTATCCAGTTCCCGACAACACGCAGTGAAAGACTGCAAGTGTTAACGAGAGGACAAACGGGAACCGTCACTTCTCTTGGATATGCAGCAATTCGCGGATACGGTCCAGTACATCCGACAGTTGGAGAACTGCGTGTCGGTAAGTTGCCATTGACGATTGGGTATCCAACAGATAAGACAGATGACGAAGAAAATGATTTTTATATCGGTGAAATTAAAGTGACGGAAGTAGAGGCGTTCGTTCCGGTTTCAAGCCAAAAAGATAATGATAGGGAAGAAATTGATTTTGAGATAGGTTATGGAATTTGTTTCGGACAGAATGAAACAAAGGCAATTGCCATGAGCATTTTAGACCAGAGCTTAGAATTAGGAAACCAAGGTTACCCGACGCAGGATGAAGAATTTGTTCTGCTGCACATTGATTCGGTAGAGTCGAGTGGCTTTATCTCCCATTTGAAACTGCCTCATTACGTTACGTTCCAATCAAAGCTAGATAGCATACGGAAAATTAAAAAGGAGTCTGAAAAATAATGCAGCTAAAAACACATTTCGCTTTATTTGATGAAGGTTCCAAAAAAGAAATACGCAGAGCCATTCTGAAAGCAGTCGCAATTCCAGGGTATCAAGTACCATTCGCTTCAAGAGAGATGCCGATTGCACGGGGATGGGGAACGGGCGGTCTTCAAATTACTTTGTCGATCATCGGAAAACAAGATGTACTAAAAGTGATTGACCAAGGCGCTGACGAGTCGGTCAATGCAGTTAATATTAAGAAACTCGTCAACAAAACGACAGGTGTCGAAACAACAATCCAAACGAGTGAAGCGACGATTATTCAATCGCGGCACAGGATTCCTGAAGTTCCATTAACAGAAAAACAGATTATGGTTTTACAAGTTCCGATACCTGAACCTTTGAGGTGGGTGGAACCAAGCGAGTTTAAAACGAAAAAACTGCATGCCGAGAATGATTATAGCGGTGCATGGTTGCAGTTGTTTGAACAAATTATGAAATACGGAAAAACTGCTACGAATGCGGATCATCCTGTGCTCGTTCATGACCGTTATGTTATGGCACCAAGCCCGATTCCACGTTTTGATAATGCTAAAATGCACCAGTCGGAAGCGCTGATTTTACTAGGTGCTGGACGAGAAAAGAAAATTCACGCGGTACCACCTTACACGAATGTAGCTTCACTTGCATTTGAAGATTATCCATTTGAAGTGGAATCGTTTGAAGGAAAGAATTGTCGCTTATGTCATTCCACGAACGTCTTTATGGATGAATTGGTTGACCAAGATACAGGGGAAACTCATTACCAATGCAATGATACTAGTTTTTGTCTTTCCGTGTTAAACGAAAACGAAGTGGTTTCGGAGGTGGAATTACTACATGCAAGATAAGCCCATTTTACAAGTGAAAAACCTGCAGAAACAGTTTGGGCACGGATGTCCAGTTTGTACAAACGCCAACGATGGGGTATTGGAAAAAAACTATTGTCCTCATTGTAAAACAGTCTATGCGTGCCGTGACATCTCGTTCGATCTCTACAAAGGTGAAATCCTTGGTATCGTAGGCGAGAGCGGAAGCGGAAAGTCTACGCTGATGCAATGTCTATATTTCGACGAGGCTGTTACGGATGGTGAAGGCTACATAACACTACATCAGGAGGGAAAGGTAAATATTTTTGAAGAATCTTCTCAACAACAACGTCACATCCGAAATACCATTCTTGGCATGGTGTACCAAAATCCGATTCTTGGACTGAAGATGGACTTTTCATCAGTCGGAAATATTGCTGAAAAGCAAATTGCAGCCGGTAATCGTAGAGTGGATCGAATGGAACAAAGAAGTAAAGAGTTGCTAGAACATGTTCATATTCCGTTAGCGCGAATGAAAGACGAACCGAAGAAGTTTTCAGGTGGAATGCAGCAACGTGTACAAATTGCAAAAGCACTGTCCAACAATCCTCCAATTCTATTATTGGATGAAGTCACGACAGGTCTTGATTTGTCAGTCCAGGCAAGTGTTCTCGACTTGATAAAAAAGATTCAACGGGAACTTGGTATCAGCATGATTGTTGTATCTCACGATTTAGCCGTCATTCGTATGCTGGCAAACCGAACAATCGTAATGCTTAATGGGGAAATAATCGAGCAAGGATTAACCGATCAAGTTTTAGAAGATCCACAACATGCTTTTACGCAACAACTCGTCTATTCATTAATCTAAATGGAGTGATTCTGTGTACGTACTAACAAATGGCCAAATAATTACAGAAAATCAAATCCTTCAAAACCATGCAGTAGTTATAGAAAAGGATCTCATCAAAGCAATCATTCCTGAGGAGGAGATTGCGGGATTCAGTGAATACACACTAATTGATGCACAAGGAGGTTACATTTCACCAGGATTTGTAGACATCCATTCCGATTATATAGAAGGAATTGTTTCTCCAAGGCCGACATGTTTAATGGACTTTAATATGGGCATCCGGGAAGCGGAAAGAATACTGGTCAGTCACGGAATTACAACGATGTACCATTCCCTTTCAATTTATAAGGATGACGGATTTTCACATAAACCGATACGCAATCCACAAAATGTGAATCGGCTCATCGATGCCATCAATGATACACATACGAGCCAGCACTTAATCCGAAATCGTATGCATGCACGTTTCGAAATAGACAATATTGAGGCTGTAGATCGCTTCATTCAAAATATTGAAGAAAAGAAAGTCCATCTTATTTCCTTCATGGATCATACGCCAGGACAAGGGCAATATAGAAACTTAGAAATTTACCGAGATACATTAAAAGGATTCCGTAATATGTCGAATGCAGAGGCGGACGTGCTTATTGCCGACAGCATCACCAAAGAGAAAATCACACTAGAACAAATCAAAGAAATTGCTCAAATCGCTTTGGACAATAATATAGCCATCGCTTCGCATGATGACGACGAACTAGAGAAGCTCTCATTAGTAAAAAGCTATGGGACTACGATTAGTGAGTTTCCGACGACGATAGAGGTTGCGCGAAAAGCAAAAGAACTCGGCTTGTGGACAATCGCAGGGGCACCGAATGTTTTGCTCGGGGGTTCTCATTCTGGAAATTTATCGGCCGCGGAGGCAATTCAAGAACAAACGATTGATATTTTGTGCAGCGATTATTACCCAGCGGCTTTACTTCACTCGCTTTTCAAATTAAGTGATGAATACGGGCAAAATCTTCATGAAATGTTTCAACTAGTTACACTGAATCCTGCAAAAGCAGTCGGAATCGATGATGAAATTGGGTCTATAAAGATAGGGAAAAAAGCGGATATTATCATTATTGAGAAAATGGATGATGGGTTTCCGATGGTCACGGCTTCAATTGTGGATGGGAAATTGATCACAAGGACGATGTATCGATGAGGACAACTGAGGTTCAATTATCAGAAACGCCATTTATTCATGACCATTCGGAGCTGAAAAACACGCGTCTAGGCATATTTACCGAAGTTGGATTGTACAATTTTATCGAAAATACAGTACTGGATGATTATTCGTATACAGGGCAATTCTGCTTTATCCAAAATGCGCAGATTGGAAAGTTCTCCAACATTGCGGCAATGGTTCGGATTGGTCCTACAGATCATCCGTATGAACGACCGTCACTTCATCATTTTACCTATCGCCCGCATATGTACGGCTTTGGTGATAGAGATGATGAACCATTTTTTGAACAACGTGTGAGCCGGACAGCATATGTCGGCCATGACACGTGGATTGGTCACGGAGCCATCATTCAACCTGGAGTAATAGTTGGCGATGGTGCGATTGTTGGAAGTGGCGCAATTGTAACGAAGGATGTACCTCCATACGCAATTGTCGTTGGTGTGCCCGCAAAGGTTATTAAATATCGATTTTCTGAAGAAACGATTGCGGCTTTGCAGCGCATCAAATGGTGGGATTGGTCCTATGAAACCATCAAAGAGCGAATGGATGATTTTCATATAGATATTGAAAAGTTCGTTGCAAAATATGATGGGAGGTAGGATTTTGTGCCGCAGTTAATTGAAGTAAAAGAATTGAGTAAGTCCTTTACGATTCACCATCTGGATAAAAAGATGAGCGCAGTAGATAATATCAATTTTTCCCTTAAAGAAGGTCAATTTATTGGCATCGTCGGAAAGAGTGGTAGTGGTAAATCAACCATTTTAAAAAGTATTTACCGAACGTATCTCCCAGAAAAAGGTGCTGTATTATACAGTTCTGAAAAGTTCGGAATGGTCGATTTGTCGCAGCTATCGGAAAGAGAAGTATTATATTTGCGAAAGCATGAGATTGGCTATGTGTCACAGTTTTTAAATGTCATGCCGCGAACGACTGCACGTGAACTTGTGGAGCAGGCTGTAATTGAAATGGGGAAGTCGCAAGAGGAAGCCAGGAGGACGGCAGAGGAAGCTCTCTCTCATTTCGAACTGGACCCCGAGCTCTGGGATAGTTATCCGAACACGTTTTCAGGAGGGCAGAAATTACGATTGAATATTGCATGCGCCATTGTGAAAAAACCACGATTGCTACTGCTGGATGAACCGACAGCAAGCTTGGATAATGCCTCTAAATTGAAAGTGCGTGAAGTGATTGAACGATTGAAAAACGATGGAACGACATTGATTGGGATCTTTCATGACTTAGAATTTATGGATGGTTTATGCGACAAAGTTTATGATTTACAGAAAAAAACTGTGGTCTGAAATGGAGGAACTACTCATGAAAGTTGACTTACATGTCCATTCAAATTACTCAGACGGGTCCTCTTCGGTGGAGGAAGTGATGCATTTGGCTTCAACAAAAGGGATAACTCATATAAGCGTAGTTGACCACGATACAATCAAGGGTATTGAGTCTGCAAAAATTGCGGGAAAAAACCATGGCATTTCAGTATTGCCAGGTATTGAAATATCAGCATATGATTTTGTGAAAAATCGAAAAGTACATATTCTTGGTTATATGTTTGATGAGAAAGCAACACATATTCAAGAACTTTGCGAACCCTTGTTAAAGAGAAGGCATGAAAACTCCTTGTGGCAAATTGAACAGCTGCAAAAGAATAATTATGATATTCGGGTTGAAGATGTAGCGAAAAAAGCATTGATGTCAGGCGTTATTTATAAGCAGCATATTATGCATTGTTTACTAGATCACCATATTGAAACACCGCTCTATCAAGAACTTTATCAAGCCCTTTTTAAAGGCGATGGCATTTGTGCCAGGGATATCGAATACGTGGATGCTGTGGAAGCAGTCAAGGCCATCAAGGCGGACAATGGCTTTGCAGTGTTGGCACACCCTGGACAGTTGGATTCATTTGCCCTCATTCCAGAGCTTGTGGAAAATGGACTCGATGGAATTGAACGAGATCATTTGGACCATTCAAAGGAAGACAGATATAGAGTAGATCGCTATGCATTTGAGTACTCGCTGTTTAAGACAGGCGGTAGTGATTTTCATGGTGATTATGGTACTCCCGTTGAAATTGGAGATATCTTGAGCCCAACGCAATTCTTGAAGCAATTAGTATAAAGATTATATGAAGATATTGTAAAAACGACCATTTACATCTATTTATGTGTTGAAATGATAGTGACCAAATAAAGGAGGAATGGGTAGCAGTTGAAATAATAATCCGGCTTTTGAACCAGGCACAGTTACTAAGAAGATTGCAAACCAAACTAAACAATAAAAGGAGAAAATCATGAAAAAAAATCTTTTATCATTTTTAACTATTCTTTTGCTTGCATCAATCCTTACAGCTTGTTCTTCAGGAAGTGCTGCTAATTCTAGTGATACGTTAACAATGGTTTGGTATCCGAACGAATCAGGCAATGATTTAAAAACAGCGCGTGATGAAATTGGAAAAGTGATTGAAGATGTAACTGGTAAAAAGGTGGAGCATAAATTGACGACTGATTACGCCATTGCTATTGAAACAATCGCTAATGGTAATGCTCAGCTTGCATTCATGGGTGCACAAGGGTATATCGAAGCAAAAAACAAAAATGACAAAATTGAGCCTCTCGTTGTACCAAGTGGAAAATCAGGGACAATCGATGATGCAGTTTACTATAGTTGGTTAGCTGTGAACAAGGCAGATGCAGAAGACTACAAAATAGATGGTGAGTTTGCGATTGATAACATCGTCGATTCTAAATTCTCGTTCGTATCAAGCAGTTCAACTTCAGGTTTTAAAGTTCCATCAAGTGATATCGTTTCTTACTTCTCTAAGGAAGATAAATGGAAAGACTTAACGCCGGAGGACTTAATGGAAGGCGGTACGTTCTTTAAAGAAGTTTTATACGGTGATTCTCACCAAGGATCCGCAGTTAACCTACTAAATGGTCGCGCAGATGTAGCTGCATTTTGTGATACATGCGTCGGAAATTACATTGAAATTGCTGAAGGCGAAGCAAACACAAAAGGAACGGTCTATAAAGTAAAAGCGGATGCTGCTGAACCATTCAATACAGTTCCAGGTGAAGAATTTACATTGATAAATGTAACACCAGTGCTAAATGCTCCTTTCGCAGCAAACACTGATAGCTTAAGCGAAGAAGATTTCAAGAAGATCCAAGAAATTTTAACTTCAGATGAAATTTCAAACAACGAAAAGATTTTTGTCCCAGAAAGTTCTGAAGCTGCAGGTCTATTCAAGAAAACAGCAGATGAGAGGTTTGTTGTAGCAGAAGATTCTTGGTTTGATCCAATTCGTGAATTGTCCAAGTAAGAGGTATAGACGGTTACAAACGGACATTGGTTTTTACTGAAGATAGCATGTGCCGAAGATGTATTCATTCAGGTACATGCTTTTTTTACAAAGAACTTCAAAAAATGGTGCAAGGAGTTTTTCTAATGGCTTTGTTACATATCAAAAACCTCTCCAAACGATATGGAAAAGACAGAGAGGTACTATCGAAGATTAATATGGAAGTGAATACGGGTGAGTTTGTCTCGATTATTGGACCATCAGGAGCCGGGAAATCAACGTTTTTACGTTGTATCAATCGAATGATTGATACAACCGATGGGGAAATTTTTTTTGATGATGTCAACGTAATGTCGTTATCCAAAAAAGAGTTGCGTAAACATAGAACAAAAATCGGGATGATTTTCCAACATTATAATTTAGTATCCCGTTTAACGGTTATTGAAAATGTATTGCACGGCAGGTTTGGCCATAAAACAACGCTTCAAGGTATTCTAGGACGGTTCACGGAGGAAGAGAAATTACAGGCATTTAGTCTTCTCAAAAAGCTTGGGATGGAAGAACACGCCTATAAAAGATGTGACCAATTAAGCGGGGGGCAAAAACAGCGTGTAGGAATTGCACGTGCATTGATTCAATCGCCGAAACTACTACTTTGCGATGAACCAATCGCTTCGTTGGACCCTAACGCTTCTAAAGTTATCATGGATCACTTGAAGCGAATTTCCAAAGAACTGAATATCACTTGTATCGTTAACTTGCACCAGGTCGATGTAGCAAAAAGATATTCCGACCGGATTATTGGATTAAACAGTGGCCAGGTTGTGTACGATGGCACTTCTAAAAAACTGACATCAGAATACATTCATTCGATCTATGGTTCTGAAGCTGGAGATCTCATAATGGAATAGGGGGTACTGCTATGGATATTGAGATTTTCAAGAGAAAGAATAATCGAGTGACGGTATTCTGGATCATTCTAATAGGCATTACATTGCTATCAGCAAAAATTACAGATTTCAATTTTCTGCACGGAATGCAAACTCTGCCAAAAGCTTTTAGCTGGATGTTTTCTAATCTGTATATTACTGCAGAATCACTGGAAAAGATGCCATCCATTATGGACAAATTAATAGAGACCATTTTTCTATCCATTACAGCTACAACCACGGCCAGTGTTTTGGCTCTATTATTGGCGTTGATGGGATCGCATACGACGAAAGTTAATAACTTTTTCGGGTCATTAAGCAGAATAATTGCTTCGATTTACAGAAATATCCCGATTGTCGCTTGGGCACTCATCTTGCTGTTGTCATTTGGACAAAATGCATTGACTGGTTACTTTGCATTGTTTCTTGCAACGTTCGGATTTTTAACACGTGCGTTTATTGAAACAATTGACGAAACAAGTAGCAGTTCAGTGGAAGCTTTGCGGGCAACTGGAGCTACTTATTTTCAAGTCGTAGCTAAAGCGGTCATTCCGGAGTGTTTTCCGCAAATGATTAGTTGGGTGTTGTACATGATTGAAACGAATATTAGAAGTTCGACACTAGTTGGTATTTTGACTGGAACGGGGATTGGTTTCGCATTCGATCTCTATTATAAGAGTATGAACTATAACGTAGTCAGCTTGATTACTATTAGTATTGTCGTTGTTGTCATCGGTATCGAACTTGTTTCCAACTATGTAAGGAGGGTTATTTTGTAATGACCATCGTTCAAAGCAATATGGCTTTTGATGTGAAGAGAAGCAGTTCGGGGAAAATTAAATTAAAAGTTTGGAACAAATCGCAGGTTGTAACGATGGGTACGTTCGTGGCACTCCTTTTTTTAACAATCTACGGGTTTCTAACGTTCGATTATAAAGAAATCTCTTTAATAGAAGCGGGAGCAGCGACCCTTCATAATTTAAAAGTCATGTTTTTAGAACCCGTACTCAGTCATTTCACTTTTTGGGAGGCTGTCTATCAAGTTGGCCTTACAATGGGGCTTGCATTATTGTCGACGGTATTAGGAGCTGTCCTATCTTTATTTATCGCATTATTTGCTGCAAAGAATTTATCGACGAAGGTTGTGTCAAACGCCATTATTATTGTAGTCGCGTTTGTTAGAGCAGTCCCCACTGTATTATGGGTTTTAATCTTCGCGATTGCTGCGGGACTCGGAAGTGAAGCGGCAATTATCGGTATGACTCTTCACACAGTCGCGTTTTTAGTAAAGGCGTACTCAGAGTCATTTGAGGAATTAGACGATGGCATTTTAGAGGCGTTACGGGCAAGTGGGGCTAATTGGTGGCATATCGTAACAAATGCAGTAATCCCTTCAACAGCAGCTTCCTTATTGTCATGGACGTTTTTGCGTTTTGAAACGAATTTCACTGTAGCAGTTGCGATGGGGGCGGCTGCTGGGGCGGGTGGCATTGGTTTTGAATTGTTTATGGCTTCCGGTTTCTATTTCGACCTACGAGAAGTCGGTTTTATCACTTATGCGATTTTGATTGTTGCGATTGGGCTTGAACTGTTATCGGCACAATTGAAAAAACGATACCTAATGGACGCGGCAGTAAAGTAATAGATCTAAAAACTGTCTATTATTGAAAAAATATATCCATATTGGAGGAATTTAATTTGGAGAAAAAAGCTGTGTTTTTTGATTTGGACGGAACACTTTTAAATGAAGATAAGGTTGTATTGGAGTCGACGAAAAGGGCAGTGCATACGCTGCAGGAAAAAGGCATTTATACAGTAATATCTACAGGACGTTCGCCTCAAATGTTTAACTGGCTTTTAGATGAACTTAATATAAACTCCTATGTATCAATGAATGGCCAGCACGTTGTGTTTGAAGGGGAAGAAATCTATTCGAATCCGATGGACCCTGAAATGTTGCATAACCTTGCAAGTTTAGTGAAAAGTAAAGGTCATGGCCTTGCTTACTCCAACCACCAAATGAGTAAAGTAAATGAAGATAATCATCCGCATATTATTCCTAGTTATGAAAGCTTGAAACAAGTTTATCCGCTTGTAGAACCAGAATTTTATAAGCATTTCCCGGTGCATCAAGTTCAACTGTATTGTGAACGCAAATATGCAAAATTGTATGTAGAGCGCTATTCGGATCATACCTTCATTAATTGGGGGGATTATGCGTCCGACGTGCTTCCAAAGGGATCATCCAAGGCAGTAGGGGTTCAGAAAGTGCTTGAGAAACTCGGTATACAGAAAGAGAATAGTTATGCGTTTGGAGATGGAACGAACGACTTTGAAATGATTGACTTTGTTGGAACAGGTATCGCGATGGGCAATGCAGTTCCGGAGTTGAAGGCTATCGCTGATTATGTAACGACATCATGTTCTGAAAATGGAATTCTGGATGCTTTGATTGAATTTGGCTTATTAGAAACAGCAGACGTAGTTGTAGATTTATACAGATGAATAACACAAAAAGGTGCATCTCGGATTGTTGAGATGGACCTTTTTTCATGGCACAAGTATGAATGAATCATATAGTAAATGATTCAAAAACTGTAAGAATCATTAAAATGATTTGTTAAATCACGTTATATTAAGTCAGATTTAGGGTAAATAGTGTATACTTGTACCATTAGAATGTGGAAGAAGGAGATTAACGTGAGTTCGAAATATGCAGATGACAGTTTAGCATTACATACAGATTTATATCAAATCAATATGGCAGAATCCTACTGGGCGGATGGTATACACGAACGGAAAGCGGTTTTTGAACTATTCTTCAGAAGGTTGCCATTCGGTAATGGCTATGCAATTTTTGCTGGGCTTGAACGTATTCTCGACTATTTAAGGGATTTTCATTTCAGTGAAAGTGATTTGGCATATCTGAGGGATGATCTCGGTTATAAGGACGATTTCATTTCTTATTTAAAAGATCTTCGTTTTACGGGAGATGTCTATTCCATGGTTGAAGGGGAGCTTGTTTTTGCAAACGAACCAATTATTCGCGTGGAAGCGACGCTTATCGAAGCGCAGTTGGTTGAGACTGCTTTACTTAATATCGTCAACTACCAAACACTGATTGCGACAAAGGCAAGTCGTATTAAACAAGTCGTTAAAGATGAAATTGTGATGGAGTTTGGAACACGCCGTGCGCATGAAATGGATGCAGCGATTTGGGGAGCGCGGGCCACTTTCATTGGAGGCGTCGAAGCGACTAGTAATGTACGTGCTGGAAAAAGATTTAATATTCCTGTTACGGGAACCCATGCCCATTCAATGATACAGGCATATAAAAGTGAATATGAAGCATTTCATTCTTATGCGGCGCGTCATAAGGACTGTGTTTTCCTAGTGGATACGTATAATACGTTGAAAATAGGCATCCCAACGGCAATTCAAGTTGCAAAAGAACTTGGTGATAAAATTAATTTCATCGGTATTCGTCTTGATAGTGGAGATATTTCATTCCTGTCGAAAGAAGCGCGTCGTATGCTCGATGAAGCAGGATTCCCTAAAGCGCAAGTCGTTGTCTCCAATGATTTAGATGAATACACAATCCTTAACTTAAAAGCACAAGGCGCCAAAGTAGATGTGTGGGGGATTGGTACGAAATTGATAACAGCTTATGACCAGCCGGCACTGGGAGCTGTCTATAAAATTGTTGCTATTGAAAATGAATCAGGTGTAATGGAAGATACAATAAAGATTTCATCTACAACGGAAAAAGTAACTACGCCGGGAAGAAAAAAACTCTATCGAATTATTGACCGGGAAAACGGAAAGGCAGAAGGCGATTATATTACAATGCATGATGAGGATCCGGCTTCCGAAGAACGCATCAAAATGTTCCACCCCGTCCACACGTTTATTTCAAAGTTTGTTACGAATTTCGAAGCAAGAAATATGCATGTGTTAGTCGTGGAAAATGGCGCTATTATATACGATAATCCAAAGCTTGAACAAATGAGGGATTATGCGATAGCAAACTTAGATTTATTGTGGACTGAATATAAACGCTCTCTAAATCCCGAAGAATATCCCGTTGACTTAAGTCAGAAGTGTTGGGATAACAAAATGCGCAATATACAGGAAGTCCAGGAAATGGTGGAAGACTTTGTTGATCAATAAGGAGGAATTTCGATCATGACACTGCAAGACAGAATCATTGACGCGTTGAAAGTGCAACCTGTTATTGATCCAAAAGCGGAAATCAGGAAATCGATTGACTTTATGAAACAATACGCCACGAAATATGCATTTTTAAATGGCTTCGTCCTAGGAGTTTCTGGGGGCCAGGATTCGACGCTTGTTGGGAAACTTGCTCAACTGGCAGTTGATGAATTGAATGAAAAAGAAGGAACGGATCGTTACAAGTTTATTGCAATTAGACTTCCGTACGGTTCTCAGTTTGACGAAGATGATTGTCAGGATGCACTTGAATTTATTGAACCATCGCTGATTTACACAGTAAATATAAAAGAAGCAGTCGATGCGAGTGTTCGGGCATTGACAGCGGCGGGTGTAACATTATCCGATTTTGCGAAAGGCAATGAAAAAGCCCGGGAACGCATGAAAGTCCAATACTCAATTGCAGCGATGCACGATTGTATTGTTCTTGGGAGTGATCATGCAGCAGAAGCAATCACCGGATTTTACACTAAATTTGGTGACGGCGGCGCAGATCTAATGCCGCTATTTAGGTTGAACAAACGGCAAGGTAAACAATTACTTAAAGAGCTTAACTGTCCGGAACACCTTTACATGAAAGTGCCGACAGCGGATCTTGAAGAAGACAAACCGGCCATACCTGACGAAGTAGCTCTAGGAGTATCGTATGATGATATCGATGATTACCTAGAAGGCAAAGAGTTACCCGAAGAACCGCGCATAGCAATCGAGAACCACTACCTGCGTTCAAAACATAAACGGCATATGCCGATTACGATATTTGACGATTTTTGGAAGTGATTAGAGGACTCCTGTTGGGGGTCTTTTTTTATGCAATTTGAAGCGTTAAAAATAGACATCGTGGATACGCGCTAACATATTAGATTAAGCGACAGGTTGTGCTAATGACTACGTTGCTTAAGTTGTTCAAAAAAGGAATATCCTGTATTATGGAAGTATGTTTTGTTAATTTTCGGACAAATAACCACTATATACAATTGGGGGAAATGAAATGACGCATCAAGAGATGATTGAGAAGGTTTTAACCAATATTGATAAAGTGATGATTGGGAAACGGAATATAGCTGAGTTAAGTATCACTGCACTTCTTGCAAGGGGACATGTCTTGCTTGAAGATGTACCAGGCGTTGGGAAAACCATGATGGTAAAAGCATTGGCTAAATCAATAGGTGCAGATTTTAAACGCATTCAGTTTACTCCGGATTTGTTACCTTCTGATGTCCTAGGTGTTTCAATTTATAACCCAAAAGAGATGGAATTCGAGTTTAGGCCAGGTCCAATCATGGGGAATATTGTTCTTGCTGATGAAATTAATAGAACTTCACCAAAAACCCAATCTTCACTTCTTGAAGGAATGGAAGAATCCTCAGTGACAATTGATGGAGAAACCATGCGGATCCCTCAACCATTTTTTGTCATGGCTACACAGAATCCAATTGAGTATGAAGGAACGTATCCACTCCCAGAAGCGCAATTGGACCGTTTTCTTTTTAAATTAAAAATGGGTTACCCAACGAAAGCAGAAGAGATTGAAGTGCTAAATCGTGCTGAAAAGGCTGTCCCAATAGATAGTTTGGAAACAGTCATTTCTCTTGGTGATCTAATCAATCTGCAAAGTGCAGTAACTGAAGTTAAAGTCGACGATACGATTAAGTCATATATCGTGGAGTGTACATCGCAGACGCGTAATAATCCATATGTGTATCTTGGGGTGAGTCCGCGCGGATCACTAGCACTTATGAAAGCATGTCAGGCTTATGCAATGCTAAAAGGTAGAACGTATGTTACACCGGATGATGTCCAGTATTTGTCCCCGTTTGTATTTGGCCACCGTATGATTTTGCGACCTGAAGCGAAATACGAGGGGATTTCCACAGATGAAATTGTGGAAAGGATATTAGCGAAAGTGTATGTGCCGGTGGATAGGATTCGGGTAAAATGAAGAAAACTAGAAGACTGCTCGAAGTGTCAAGCCGGTTCCTGTTTCTACTATCTGTTATAGTAGGAACTTTTGTATTTGCCATGTTTCAGGGCGGTACGGTAAGTTGGGCAATATTTTATTTTACATTACCTTTTGTGATTTATTCCATCCTGTTATTTATATATCCAATGTCAGATATGACCGTTGAACGGATAATTCGAACACCTCATGTGCAAAATGGAGAGAAGTTAATTGTATCATTAACCGTGAAACGCAAAAGTCGCTTTCCCTTACTCTATACAGTTGTGGCAGAAAAATGGAGTGAGGATGAAATAACCCGATTGGCAAATTCTAAATTAAAACGCCTCCATATCTTTGGGTTTCGTAAAGAGATCCAATGGGATTATGAAATCGAACATATGCCAAGAGGTGAGCACATTCTTCAAGGGGTTACCGTCGAAATCTCTGACTTTTTTGGATGGTTACGTAAAATGAAGTTTATTGAAGCGAAAAATACGATTCTTGTATATCCCAAAATGACTGACATTCATTATGTTCCTTTCGATACACAGTTTGACCGTGGAACAATTGCTTCACCTTTGAATATCGTCAAAGATACGACAATGGCGACAGGTGTCCGGAATTACCAGTCAGGAGACCGGGTGACATGGATTCATTGGAAATCATTCGCCCGTACGCAGACGCTTATGACAAAAGAGTTTGAGGATAAAAGATCGCAAGAGTTATCCTTAATAATGGATGGCAGAGAGACGATTGTGTTTGAGGAACTGGTGGAACTTACTGCATCTATAATGAAGGAGGCTTCAAATCATCAAGCGGGCTTGGCATTGATGACGACTGGCTCGGAACCCGCCTTATTTCCCTTCATCCGGTCCGAAGAGCAACTTCATAGAGCGCTTATTCACTTGGCAAAAATTAAGCCGGATGTAAGTAAAGAGGCTGAAATTGCAGCAGACTTTGGAACAGTTTCTCAGCATGGTGGCACAACTGTATTGATAACAGGAAATCCGGATTGGCATTTACTGCAGTCGGTTTTGCGTAGTTCGAAAAATACGGGTTCCATCGTTTGCTTTGCAGTGGTAAAACGAGATAATCAGATGTTGAAAACAATTGAGGAAGATATTCGTTTGGCTAGGTCAAAAGGGATTATCGTGCATTTGGTTAGAAGAGAACAGTTTAAGGAAGTTTTTAAAGAGGTGGCGCGGACATGATAGGAACGAGGATAGACAGAAAACTTCTCGTACTTCTATATATACTTGCATTTATTTTGTTAAGAGAATGGCTCATTCCAGTTATTGAAATAACAGATTCAGAGCATTTGACATTATTTCTTTTGTTTGTTGTTTTGGCCTTTTTACTGGCATTAGTCAGAGTTAAGTGGTGGATCGCTGTTTCCCTTAAGGTTCTATATATCTCGTGGGCAATTTATTATGTGTTTACCGGTAAGGTATTTATATCAAAAGACTCAATCGTATATTTAATAAAAGATATATTTTCAAATTTCGCTATTATTGCAAGCGGAGATTGGGAGATTATAACCAATCCATTAAGGACTATTCTGTTTTACGCATTGCTTTGGATGACGTGTTATTTAATCCGATATTGGATTGAAGTGAGAAAGAGTATATTACTTTTTTATATTATGACTATCATCTTTATTGCATTTATCGATACTTTTGGACCTTATTCTGCGGATGGAGCTATTTTTAGAATTATGATGGCGGGATTATTACTACTAGGTGTGCTGGCTATTTTCAGACTCGCGGAAAAATATAATACTGCCATATCAACAGGTACATTCATCTCAATTACTGTCCCGCTCCTAATTGCAGTTGTAATAAGCGCTACTTTTGCGAATTTCTTGCCGAAACAGGAACCTGCCTGGCCGGATCCAATTCCTTATTTTAAAATGATGGTACAAGGCCCTGGTGAAGGCGGCGGTTCGGGAGTATCTACAAGCGGATATGATACGGATGATTCGACCCTTGGCGGTTCATTTGTTCAAGACGACACGCTCGTTATTGAAGCGAAAGTTCCTAGTAAACAATATTGGAAAATCGAAACGAAAAATACCTATACTTCAAAAGGTTGGGAGCAGGTATCAGAGGATACTAACCAGGTTACCTACACACCAGGCATGAAGATGAGTGCTATAGATAACTTAGGACAAGAAGCGGAGCGATCCCGACAGCGTGCAGAATTGCAAGTCACGGAGGATTTTCCGTTCATTGTTTATCCATATGGGATAAGTATAGTCCACGCGGCTGATGACGTTGTTTTTCTACATTCAGAGGCTTCTGGAAAGTTTAGCACTATAATTAATGGAACTGAGAGTTCTCTAGATTCATACGAAATTGAATTTGAGGACTCAGATTATAGCTTAAAAAAGTTAAGGTCTATAATGATGGAAGATTTCGCAGGGGAAACGGAAGACTTTGCACAATACCTACAACTTCCGGATCAATTGCCTGAGAGAGTAAAAGAACTTGCAGAAACGATTACTGCGAACGAAAAAAGTGTCTATGAAAAAACGAAAGCAATTGAAAGGTATTTTGGCAGAAATGGTTTTGTCTATTCGCAACAGGGTGTAGCTATTCCGAAAGCTGGAGATGACTATGTCGACCAGTTTCTCTTCGATACCAAAAAAGGATACTGTGATAACTTCTCCACAGCAATGGTTGTTATGTTGCGTTCAATCGATATTCCTGCAAGATGGGTAAAAGGTTTTGCCCCGGGAGAATATACAAATAACGATGCCGGTGAACGGGTTTATCAGGTAACGAATAACGAAGCGCATTCATGGGTTGAAGCATATATGCCAGGAATCGGCTGGATGCCTTATGAACCCACAATTGGTTTTAGCAACTTGACGGACATCTCCTATGATATTGAGTTGGACTTGAATGATCCTGAAGCGCCAGAAATAAAAGAGCCGGAGAAGCCTAAGTCGGAGAAAGTTGAGAAACCTGTTAAGACCTTAAAAGATAATGAATTAATTGCGTTTTTCAAATCTTTTGGTTCATGGATTCAAACTCATAAATGGATAGTGATCTTGGCTGGACTCGCCGTGGTCCTAATTGTCTGGCGATTATATGCTGTTCGGGCAAAATGGTTACCCAAAGTTCTTGTTCATCTCTACAAATCGGAGAGCAGCGACTGGGTAACATTCGAAAAAAGCTATACGAGTTTATTGAGACAACTTGAACGTCGTGGTTTGCACCGTGCAAATGGAATGACATTGTCTGATTACGCGGTGGATGTTGACAACTATTTTGGTGGCGAAAGAATGAAAATGCTTACAAAAGCGTATGAAAAAGGTTTGTATGGCGGAAACATAACCGATCACGAATGGTCAACATTGCGGGAAATATGGGAAGATTTAATCAATAAGACTTCAGGTTGATTTTTGTCGTGAAGAGAAGTAAGATGAAAAAAGAAGAAGCCCAAGGTGCCCTCATATATATCCGATAATATGGTTCGGATGTTTCTACAAGTTACCGAAAATAACTTGACTATGAAGGTGGATTTGGCTCATAAATATGAGCTTTGTTCGCTTTTTTATAGATGATGAGACGCGCAGAAAGCTGGACTTTCTGACGCGTTTTTTCTCTATTTGAAAAGACCTTGTTGGACGTTTGGACTATGATTATGTTGCACGATGAAAAAATTGATAAAGCAGCTGGAAAAGGCTGGGGAATAAAATTAAAAGGAGGTTGTATTATCTTGAAGCAGGACAATATTTTAGTATTGGATTTAGGTAGTAGTGAGAATACGACGATAGCTCGTTGGATTCGTGATTTAGGTGTATATAGTGAAATTCACCCTCATGATATTACACCACAAATGATTGAAGGATTAAAAACGGTAAAAGGAATTATTATAAATGGTGGCGAAAATAATATCATTGATGGTGAAGCGATTGATGTATTAGATGATATATACGCTTTAAACATTCCCGTTATTAGTGTGGGGCATCCTTCTACGAAAGCACTTACAACATTCGAGCAATGGCCGAGTGAAAAGGAAACGAAAGTACTGTTAAAAGATTTCGTGTTCCAAACATGTAAGGCGGAAGCTAACTGGAATATGAAGAACTTCATTGATGATCAAGTTGCTTTAATCCGTAAACAGGTAGGCGATAAGAAAGTATTGTTGGCTCTATCAGGTGGTGTAGATTCGTCTGTTGTTGCGGCATTATTAGTTAAGGCAATCGGCAAGCAATTAATTTGTGTGCACGTAAACCATGGTTTAATGCGTAAAAACGAGTCTGAGGGCGTTATTCAAATGTTCGAAGAAGACTTGGGGGATAACCTTGTTTACGTGGATGCAAGCGAGCGTTTCTTAGGTAAACTAAAAGGGGTAGACGAGCCAGAAGAGAAACGTAAAATTATCGGTAATGAATTTATTCGCGTATTTGAAGAAGAAGCGCGTAAACTTGAAGGAATTGACTTCTTAGCACAAGGAACAATATATCCAGATATCGTAGAATCTGGTACAAAAACGCATAAAGTTGTGAAGTCACACCATAATGTTGGAGGACTTCCAGAAGACTTGCAATTTGAATTAGTGGAGCCGCTATTCCAATTATTCAAAGATGAAGTACGTGCGTGTGGTGTTGAATTAGGTCTTCCGCATGATATGGTATACCGCCAACCATTCCCAGGGCCTGGTCTAGGTGTGCGCGTTTTAGGTGAAATTGAGCCTCTTCGTCTGGAAGCAGTACGCGAATCCGATGCTATTTTACACGAAGAATTTGCACTCGCAGGATTGGATCAGAAAGTTTGGCAATACTTTACAATCATTCCGAACTTCAAGTCTGTTGGTGTACGTAACAACGAGCGTACGTATGAATACCCAATCATTATTCGTGCCGTCAACACAGTAGATGCGATGACAGCGACAGTGGAACAAATCGACTGGCCAATTCTACTAAAAATCACTGACCGCATCATGAACGAAGTAAAAAATGTAAACCGCGTATGCTATGACCTGTCTCCAAAGCCAGGCGGCACTATCGAGTGGGAATAAAATAGAAGTCATCGTATAAAACCGAGAATATGGCTCGGAAGTTTCTACCGGAATACCTTAAATGTTCCGACTACGATTTCGATGGAAGGGGGATACCCCTTCTATTTGAATTAGTTAAAAAGAAGCATGCGAGATACTATCGCATGCTTCTTTTTAATTAAAAAAATAATAATTGAAGAGGAAGTTTTGCATGAAAAAATACTTTGAGTTCGACAAGCTTGGTACGACCTACCGCCGTGAAGTTATCGGTGGGCTAACAACATTTCTAGCAATGGCCTATATTTTGATTGTAAATCCTTTAATGCTGTCCCTGGATGGTATAACTGGTATCCCGGACGAAATGCGTATGGATAAAGGTGCTGTCTTCGTTGCGACAGCAATTGCTGCGGCGGTCGGTTCACTATTCATGGGGATTATTGCGAGATATCCGATTGGACTTGCACCTGGAATGGGCTTAAATGCATTCTTTGCATTCAGTGTTGTATTAGGAATGGGGATTCCTTGGCAAACTGCACTAACTGGTGTGCTATTTTCAGGTCTAATATTTATTGCTTTATCACTATCGGGTTTACGAGAAACGATTATTAACGCAATCCCTGCGCAACTTAAATATGCAGTTGCTGCGGGTATCGGTCTTTTTATTACATTCCTAGGTTTTCAAAATGCCAATATTATCGTCGCGGATCCAAATACACTTGTCGCGTTGGGTGATTTATCCCAAGGTCCGACCCTATTGGCGATTTTTGGTCTTGTTATTACTGTGATCATGATGGTTCGTAAGTTGAATGGTGCAATATTTTACGGAATGATAATTACTACTATAGTAGGGATGGTTTTTGGGTTAATCCATTTGCCCAATAAAATCGTTTCCGCTATACCGAGCGTAGCACCGACATTCGGCGCAGCATTCGATGCGATATTCCAGGATCCGACTTCGTTACTAACAACTCAATTCCTAGTTATCGTTATTACTTTTCTTTTCGTGGATTTCTTCGATACAGCGGGTACGCTGGTCGCGGTTGCGAATCAAGCAGGTTTAATGAAAGATGAAAAATTACCTAGAGCGGGTAATGCGCTTCTCGCGGACTCTATGGCTACAGTCACTGGTGCGGTTTTAGGGACATCGACGACAACTTCCTACATTGAATCGACTGCAGGTGTTTCAGCGGGAGCGAGAACTGGGTTTGCTTCTATAGTAACTGGCGTTCTGTTTCTACTGGCCTTGTTCTTTTCGCCGTTGCTGTTCGTTATTACGTCTGAAGTAACTGCACCAGCCTTAATTATTGTAGGTGTACTGATGGCCTCGTCATTGGGTAGTATTGAATGGACACGCTTTGAAGTGGCTGTGCCGGCATTCTTTACAATTATCACGATGCCACTTAGTTATAGTATCGCAACAGGTATTGCAATTGGTTTCATCTTTTATCCCATCACGATGATAGTGAGTGGAAGAGGAAAAGAAGTTCATCCAATCATGTATGGTTTATGGTTTGTTTTTGTCTTGTATTTCATATTCATAAAGTAACGGAAGTGAATTAGAAGGCCTCCTTTTTAAATAAGGAGGCCCTCTAATGATTTAATTCAGCACCTTGGATAATTCCTATCTAACATATATTGTGAATAAACTATGGGCCGCCTAAGAGGTTTAATTAGAGTAGTCTAGCCCTACAGTATCAGGCTTTGTAACATGAAGACCTCATCTTAGATCGCCGTCTTTGGATCCCATATCTTCAATTGGTTTTAAATGTTGGAATGATAGATATTAATGAAAACGCAACAAACTTTACAGAAAGAATATAAAACTGTTGACATACGTTTATATGGATGTTATATTTATTAAGCAGTCGGGAGCAAACGACAAATACCGACAGCGAATCACAACAAATGAACCTTGAAAACTGAACAGCAAAACATCAATGAGATACAGCGAGAGTGTGAACGCACTTGAGCAAAACGTTTCGAAGTAAGTCG
>NZ_JBYHFQ010000037.1:0-34318 GCF_057669665.1 Sporosarcina sp. Y1004
GTGGCGCACTTTGCCACATAGCTTGATTGCTTATGACCCGAGCGGCTTGCGCCTGAAGCTAGACAATAAAAGCGTAAGGCGCAGTTTAGCCGCGACAGGCATAAGTCAATCTAGCGACGTGGCGTACTTTGCCACATAGCTTGATTGCTTATGACCCGAGCGGCTTGCGCCTGAAGCTAGACATTGTTCCATATTGAAAAAATATAATGATCTATTAAAAAATGACGGACAGGGATGTGTTATCTCTTGTCCGTATTCTTTCATCATANGCCTGAAGCTAGACATTGTTCCATATTGAAAAAATATAATGATCTATTAAAAAATGACGGACAGGGATGTGTTATCTCTTGTCCGTATTCTTTCATCATAAAAAGGAGGGTACTGATGATTAATCGTATAGTTGTTGTCGGTTCCGGCGTGATGGGTAGAGGGATTGCCTATGTTGGAGCACTTGGTGGGTATTCAGTTACGATTGTTGATATTAACGAGACTGCACTAAAAAATGCAAAGAATGAAATTGAAGTTATTTTTGAAAAAGGACTTAAGTATGGAAAAATCTCAGCGGATACAGCTGAAAAGGCTCGCCAAAATTTAAGCTATGAAAACAATCTTGCAAAAGTCGCAGGAAACGCGGATTTAATTATTGAAGCCGTACCTGAACTAGCATCGATTAAAAAACAAGTTTTTGAAGAAATAGAAGAATACGCATCAAAAGAGTGTTATTTTGCAACGAATACATCGACGATGAGTCCGACAGAAATTGCTTCTTTCGGTAAACGTCCAGAAAAAACAATCGCTATGCACTTTTTCAATCCTGTACATAAAATGCCACTTGTTGAAATTGTTCGTGGTTTGGAAACAAGTGATGAAACGGCGGATGTAATTAGACAAGTAGCCGTGAATATGGGCAAAGAAACTGTTGTTATTAATGAATTTCCAGGATTCGTCACAAGCCGAATTAGTGCACTTGTTGGCAACGAAGCATTTTACATGCTACAAGAAGGGCTTGGAACACCAGAAGAAATTGATAAAGCAATTAAGCTTGGTTTAAATTACCCCATGGGACCATTTGAACTCGTGGATTTGGTTGGACTTGATGCGCGTCTGAATAACTTGAAATATTTACACGAAAAGCTTGGAGAGAAGTACCGTCCCGCGCCTCTATTGGAGCAATATGTAAAAGCGGGCCGCCTTGGTCGAAAAAGTGGTAAAGGCGTATACGACTATACAATTGTAGAAGAGGTGGTTACGAAATGAGAGAAGTAGTCATAGTAGATGCTGTCCGTACACCAATCGGTAGATATAATGGCGCGTTGAAAGACGTACGTCCGGATGATTTGGGAGCGGTTGTTATTAAGGCACTAGTCGAACGGAATCCCAACCTGCCGACAGAGAAAATTGAAGAAGTTATATTCGGAAACGCTAATCAAGCTGGGGAAGATAACCGTAATGTAGCTCGAATGTCCGGCTTGTTAGCGGGTCTTCCTGTCGAAGTGGCGGGCACGACGATTAACCGTCTTTGTGGTTCAGGGCTTGATGCTGTCATTTTCGCTGCAAGAGCAATCGCGGTTGGAGATGGCGATATTTACATTGCCGGCGGAACAGAAAGCATGACGCGTGCACCCCTTGTCATGTCAAAACCTGATAAAGCATTTCCACGTGGCAATATGGAATTACAAGATACAACAATCGGTTGGCGCTTTACGAATAATAAGCTGAAAGAAATGTATGGCGTAGATTCAATGCCGCAGACAGCTGAAAACGTCGCACAACGATATGCGATAACGCGAGAAAATCAGGATTTATTTGCTTATGAAAGCCAACAACGTGCGAAAAGAGCAATGGAAGAAAATCGTTTCGCTGAAGAAATTGTTCCGGTTGTCTATAAAGATCGGAAAGGTAACGAAATCACTGTGGATCGGGATGAACATCCAAGGGCGGACACGACACTTGAAAAGCTTGGTAAACTGAAACCGATATTTGAAGGTGGTACCGTTACAGCAGGCAACGCTTCGGGTGTCAATGACGGTGCGTCTGCTTTGCTTCTTATGAGTGCTGAGAAAGCGAAAGAACTAAACCTTAAGCCGCTAGCTAAATATGTTATTGGAGCAACAGCGGGACTTGAACCTGCCGTAATGGGTCTTGGTCCGATATATGCTTCAAGAAAAGCATTGGAACGAGCAGGGCTGACAACAAATGATATTGGACTTGTTGAATTAAATGAGGCTTTTGCTTCTCAATCGCTTGAGTGTATACGCCAGTTAGAACTAGACGATAAAAAAGTAAACGTCAATGGTGGCGCAATCGCATTTGGACATCCATTAGGTGCTAGTGGGGCCAGAATTCTTACTACACTTTTATATGAAATGAAAAAACAGGACGTTAAATATGGACTAGCAACGATGTGTATCGGGGTAGGCCAGGGAATTGCGGCAATTATTGAGAATGTAACGGAATAATTAGTTGAAAATAGCTGTCCTTCAAGGGCCGGTGCTCTTCTTGAAAAGGAAAGGATGAGCCGCGGCAGGAGTTGGACAGTTTTTTTACACTAGGAAATGATAAAATCTCGTACTGTGGATAACCTGCGGAAGGTGATCTTTCACGCCTAGACTCCAGCGCCTAAGGGCTCGGATCATAAGTCATACCGGCTTGCGAGGCAAAGAACGCCTCTTCGCCGGTCTGTCTTATGCCTGTCGCCCTTGACCAGGCGCTTGTGCTTTTGTTTATTATAAAGGAGATGGAAAAATGTCAACTATTTTATATAAAAAAGAAAACAATATTGCATATGTGACTGTTAACCGTGAAGAAGCATTGAATTGCTTTAATTACGAAACACTACATCAACTTCAAGAGGTAACGGATTCTATTTCGTTAGATCAAGAGGTGAAAGTGGTCATTTTTACTGGAGCAGGTGAAAAATCATTTAGTGCAGGCGCTGATTTGAAAGAACGTAAGACACTAAATGAAACAGAGGTTAGGAGAAACGTCAAAGCAATTAGAGATGCGTTCAACAGCATTGCGAGTCTGCCACAGCCGACAATTGCTGCAGTGAACGGCTATGCACTTGGCGGCGGTTTTGAATTGATGTTATCATGTGACTTTTCAATAGCGGTCGAGGGTGTGAAAATGGGGCTGACTGAAACGAGCTGGGCCATTATTCCAGGTGCTGGCGGGACGCAACGCCTTCCAAGACTTGTAGGAGAAATGAAAGCGAAAGAGTTAATCTTCACTGCAAGAAGAATCACTGCAGAAGAAGCTCTAGGGCTCGGCATTGTTTTGAAAGTTGTGAAAAAGGAAGAACTTCTTGCAGCTTGTGAACAACTAGCTTACGATATGATGAAAAATGGTCCGGTTGCAATTAGGCAAGCGAAGTATGCAATTACACAAGGGATGAACACGGATTTGCAGACGGGACTTGCAATTGAATCGAAAGCCTACGAATTAATAATCCCGACCGAAGATCGAACGGAAGCTCTCCTTGCATTCAGTGAAAAAAGAAGCCCGCTATTTTTGGGTAAATAAGTTTTCTTTTTGTGATAAAACGCTATAATGGGAATAGGAAAAATCATGATACATTTTTATGTTCGAAAAAGAAAGAGTGAGGTTAATTGGCGAATGCACAATCAATGATTTTTACAATATATGGAGATTATATTCGTCATTACGGAAATAATATCTGGATTGGTAGCCTGATTAGATTACTGAAAGAGTTTGGACATAATGAACAATCCGTTCGTGTTGCCGTTTCCAGAATGATGAAGCAAGGGTGGCTTAATTCGGAAAAAAAGGGGAATAAAAGCTATTATTTCTTGACATCTCGTGGAGAAATACGAATTGAAGAGGCAGCTGCCCGAATATTTAAATTGATGCCACACGAGTGGGATGGGAAATGGCGTATATTGATGTACGCGATTCCGGAAGAAAAAAGACAGATTCGTGATGAACTGCGTAAGGAACTTTTATGGAGTGGACTAGGGAGCTTTTCAAATGGTTGCTGGATTACACCGAATGACCTTGGGGTAGAAGTAAGACTACTCATTGATAAATATAACATCCAAGCTTACGTGGATTTATTCCTATCCGAATATAAAGGACCGCAAGCAGACAGAGCGCTTGTTGAAAAAAGCTGGCCACTTTCAGAAATTGAAGGGAAGTATCAGGAATTCATTTCGACGTACAGCAATAAGTATATTGTTCATCAAAGCCTAATAAATAATGGGCAAATGACGAATGCAGAGTGCTTCGTAGAGAGAACAAACCTTGTCCATGAATATCGTAAGTTCCTTTTTATAGATCCTGGACTACCGAAAGAGTTGCTTCCGGAAATATGGAACGGTAATCATGCCGCTCATTTGTTTGAACAATATTATAAGTTATTGGCCCAATCGGCTAACCAATTTTTCGAAGATGTATTTCAAGAAGATAATGACATGCGCAGGAAAGATAAATCTTATGATGCAGATGACCACCCGCTCATTATTGACTAATAACTATCGACAATTATCTTCATAAAAAAACTGGGTGCCTAAAGGCTACCCAGTTTTTTTACTCATTTTCACTGTTTTTGAAAATCTCTCGGTATTCATAGCCTTTTTGAACATATGAATCAATCGACAGTTGAATGATTTCGAAATCTTTTTCGTTCAATTCCCTTACTACTTTCCCAGGTGAACCGACAACCAGTGAGCGCGGAGGAATTTTCTTTCCAGGTGGGATTAATGTGTTCGCGCCAATAATACACTCTTCACCAATTTCGGCATGGTCTAGAATTGTAGATCCCATGCCAATTATTGACCGTTTTCCTACTTTGCAGCCATGCAGGATTACATTATGTCCAACGGTCACTTCATCATCTATAATAACTGGAGCGCCCTCATATAAATGGATTGTTGAATTGTCCTGGATGCTACATCTATTGCCTATTGTAATAGACCCTTCATCCCCTCGTAGGACTGTATTAAACCAAATGGTAGATTCTAGCCCAACCTGAACTTCCCCGATAACTTTAGCACCTGGTGCGACGAAAACTGTTGGATCGAGAACTGGTTTTTTCCCTTTATACGTAATTATCATAAATATTACCCCCATTTTTTAAAGTATCATAATTGTTTTTTAACTCTATATACTATAACATATTTACATAGGAGTGGATGAAAAATGATATACGTTTGTGAAATGCTTCAGATTGATTTTCCGATTATTCAAGGTGGAATGGGCAACATTAGTAATGCCCAACTGACGGCAGCTGTTTCAGAGGCTGGGGGTCTAGGTACAATAGGATGCGGAACAATGACTCCGGAAGAAGTAGAAGAAATAATAGTTGAAACAAAAAAACTAACGGATAAAAACTTCGCAATCAATATCGCAATCAGTGTTTCACCATACGTAAAAGAACTTATTAACCTTGTTACCAAATATAATATTGCTGTTGTTTCGCTGTCGGCAGGAAATCCAGCGCCCTATATTTCAGAACTACATGAACGGGGTGTGATAGTCATTGCGCTCGTCGCTTCAGTGAAGCATGCCCAAAAAGCGGAAGCGGCCGGGGCAGATATATTAGTGGCAGAGGGGTTTGAAGCAGCTGGTATCAATTCGACCTTGGAGCTGACGACATTCACGTTAATACCGCAAATAGTGAAAAGTGTTAAAGTACCGGTAATTGCTGCGGGGGGAATCGGTGATGGCAAAGGATTGGCAGCTGCGTTAATGTTAGGCGCAAGTGGTGTGCAGATTGGTACGCGTTTAATAGCGACGAAGGAGGCGCCTTTCCATGACACGTACAAGCAGAACCTTGTGAAAGCAAGTGATACAGAAACGTTACTTATTGGACGTAGTGTTGGTAGGTTGAGGCGGATATTAAAGACACCTTATGCTATGAAACTTAATAGCTTGGAAAGAGCTGGAATGACAATTGAACAATATGGTGAAATGACATCGGAAAAACAACATGTTAAAGGTGCAATTGAAGGCGATATGGAAAATGGTTTTATCAATAGCGGTCAAATTGCCGGATTGATCGAAAACATTCCGACTGTTAAAGATTTACTAAATAGTATGATGGAAGAAGCGGAAAATAGAATGAATAATTCACTAGGTGAATTCAGAAAAATACCAAAAAATAAAAACGATTAGGCAAGTAAAGCAATACCTAATCGACCGGGTTAACACCAACCCGCGTCATGGAGAAAAATGAATTTGTTTAGTTGAGGTTACGAACCAGGTAATCCTACTAGAATATCGGAAGCTTAGCAGCTATTAATATGTAAGTACAACATGCACCGACGGGAATAGCTGTCGGTGTTTTTATATTCATGAAATAGAGGGGGGAGATGGACAAGACAATTAAAAGCTCCGAGAATGGCTTACCGTAATTCGTTAAAGTATGTGGTTAGACTAATGCATGTTTTGAAAAGATTTTTACATATTATACACATTGAATTGACGAAAACTGAATATAAAAAAACTAATAGACCATGCAAAATCAATGAGAATTTGTTCCGACAGATTAAGTTGTCTAAAATAGATAGAAAATTACCTATCCGAGAGACGAGTATCTCAGGTGAATAACAAGTGTTAACTATTTTGATGAAATCGTTGTTTAGCTCTAACTTATCAGAATGAGCCTTTAACAGGTATTATTCACTAAAATATGAACAAAATTAATATAGGTATTTTGAATGAGTCTAAGATAGAAGTCATATATTTGAATTAAATTATGTTAAAATTATAAGCAGAGTGATTTTATCCGCTCCAGAATTTTCTGGGTGGAAACAATCACATCTTTTTTTGTCTCAGGTGAATCAACAGAATCTTGATGTCCTCGTAGCATGCGAACTGTCTTTCCCCGATAAGACATGCAGTCCAATCCTATCTTACATTCCCTGTGACAAAGAGAAATACAAATGAATACTGAAAGGACTTGATTGAATGCGATCTGATATTTCCGCAGATCTAGATTTAGAAGAAAAAGACTTAAGCCCCAAAGAAGAAAAAACTGGTGACTATACATTTGACCGAGTCCCACGTGAAGAACGTAAAATGGGTTGGCTAAGTATCACCAATATCACATTCGGCATCGCAACTGCCATATTCTATTTCCAGACGGGAAGCGTCCTGGCACTGAAATTTGGAGCGGCCAATGCCATCATCTCGGCAATCTACGCTATTATTGTCGCAGGAATCCTTGGCAGCATCATCGTTTATTTGTCGGCAAAATCCGGCATGAATGTCAACTTATTATCCCGCGGAGGATTCGGTTACATCGGGGCCTCGTTAACCTCATTAATCTACGCATCGAATTTTATCATGTATTGTGCATTTGAAGGCATGATTCTAGTCACTGCGGTCCATGCATATTTCCCCGCCATCCCTGAGTGGCTCTTAATTGTCGTCTTTGGTTCATTGGTCATTCCATTAAACTGGTTCGGCATTAAACAATTGGACAAACTACAGAAATGGTCATTGCCCATTTTTTTCATCTTTCTGATTGCAGCGATTGTCGTTGCGTCCAACTACCCGTCGCAATACGCGGGCAATTTTTGGACCTATATTCCTGAAGGCGTCCAAATCGGCGGAGCCGCATTGCTGTTATGTATAGGAATGCAGCACGGCATAATGGGGCTAACCGCGTTAATCGCCTCGGATTACGCGCGTTTCCTGAAACCGAAAGATTTAAAAATCGGTTCAATCGCCATCGGTTTTATTCCGCAAATATTTTGTTTTGGCGTGATGGGCGGCCTCGGTATTTGGTTCGGTGTCACACTTGGCGAAGCAAACCCGGGTGTTTACATCGTTGTCCTGTTAGGGCTCGGCGGTGTGCTGTTTACAGTGCTCACACAAATTCGCATCAACATTACCAATATTTACAGCAGCTCGCTGTCCCTGTCGAACTTTTTTGAAAACATGTTCGGCTTTAAACCTGGGCGTCGCTTTTGGGTCGTGGTGGCTGCAGTTGCTGCAATGATCCTGATGCTCGGCGGTATTGTCGACCATCTCGGTATGGCAATGACTTTCCAAGGCGTCGCATTAATGAGTTGGGCGTCGATTCTAGTAACAGATGCACTGATTCTTAAGAAATGGCTTAAAATCGGACCAGGTTATTATGAATCAAGACAGAAAAACTTGTATAAATGGAATCCGGTAGGTGTTGTAGCGTTGACCGTGCCTACTATACTGGGGACGATTGCGGCGGTCGGCTATATGGGCACATTCCTCCAAAGTACGGCAGCGTTTTTCGCAGCATTTTTGGCGGCTATTCTGACCGTCATCCTGGGAATAGCGACAAAAGGCCGTTATTATATGAAGAGAGAAGCGCATGATATTCCGAAAGAGGATTGGATTGCCTGAGAAAACATAACGAGTTCCACCAATGAATTGCCGCACCTGTCAGCTTAGCGCTCCGGGTGCGTTTTTTTGTTTATGACCATTTTCTTAAATATTGGTTTTTTTACTATTTACTCAAATTATCCGTTAAAACCATATAAGGTATATGCTAAAGGGACAAGTGAGCTTGAAAATCGGTATAATTCTATTTCCCGCGTGATTTTATAATACAAAATTCTTTTTGTGTGCTGTTATCGATTTCAACTTTTCCATTCTCTCGTTTTAGGGAGTGCTGAATACCATGTAAAAGATAAAAATTTTGATGGACTTACATCCCGTAGGCCAAGTGCATTTGCTACATAACAAGTCTCTATTCAATCACACTTCAAAATCAACTCCGTAAATGTTTGAAATACCGTTCATCATACCCAAGTCGTTCCGATGCTTCATTCCCTGCTTCCATGACTTTTTTTGCAATTTGATTGATTTTATGGTCTGTCATTCGTTGGATGGGACCGACTACAGCAACGGCACTCACAATCTGTCCAGTATAGTCACGGATTGGGGCTGCAACTGATCTCGTTCCCTCCGTTAGCTCCTCTGTACTGACTGCAAATCCCTGCTGGCGAATCGTTTCAAGCTCGTTTCGTAATTGATCGGGATCCGTAAGGGTATTATTCATATGGGAAACCAGTCCTTCTTGAATTACTTTTTCTACAATGTTGGATTCACTAAAAGCAAGTAGGACCTTACCTGAACTTGTACAATAGGACGGATTTCTTCTGCCAAGATGAGTCAAGATGCGAACAGGATGATTGCACTCTTCCTTATGAATATAAATCGTTTCAAGTTCATCTAATATGGCTAAATGCGCTGTTTCACCCGTATCATTAACTAATTTGGACAGAACAGGTGTGGCCTCCTTATGAATCTCTAAATCATTTGTGATAATTCCACCTAAGGTGAGAACGGATAACCCTAAACGGTAAGCATTGGTCTTCTCGTCTTTTGTTACGAAACCTTCACTTGCTAGCGTTGAAAGTAGTCTACTTACGGTACTTTTACCTAAACCTAAGGATTTGGAAAGCTCGTTAACTCTCTTCGTAGGTTCAAAGGTTGAAAAACTTTTGAGTATACGTAGTGCATTTCTGACGGAAGTTAGAATTTGTGGACTTCCTTTATTTTCTGACATGACTTTTTTACCCTCCAATATTTTTGTTCCGTATAAAGGAACGGTATAATTCGTAATTATATCAGCGAAAGATGCTCTATGTATACATATACTCTAAGTAAATTAAATAACTGATCGGTTATATTTTTATTTGTTGTATTGGAACGCCGACGTTTATATATTTTGATATTACCCCTATAGTTAGGTCAAGTTGATAAAAAGTTCTGATTTTGAATGTTTATTAACTATACATTTATGAAAAAGTAAGGAGGAATTTATCATGCAAACAACAGAAACAAAGGTGAAAGTAAGTCCAATCGATTGCTTCCACTATATTAATGGAAGTATTTGCAATCAGTCAATGGTAAAACATTTGAAAATATTAACCCAGCAACTGAAGAGGTGTTAGGAATTGTTGCAGAAGGTTGCCGAGGGAAAAATAAAAATGACTATCCAATTGTATATCGATTGGATTGTCATTTTTATGTTGATATAAAACCATTTACAAGTGTTTCATGTCAAAAATGTATCGTTAGCATTCCAATGGGTCAGTCGCCCGATGTTAGCCATTTTTCTTTGAATTCGATTGCAGGGAGTGGGGGGCTGAAGTAATAGCCTTGAGCGTAATCACAGCCAATCTCATTTAAGAATTGATATTCTTCTTGTCCTTCTACACCTTCAGCTATGACTTTCAAATCGAGTTCTTTTGCTACGGCTATAATCGTTTTTACAATGGCTTTGCTCTCATCGTCTCGATTCATTCCAATAACAAATGACTTATCGATTTTCAATGAATCAAGTGGATATTTATTCAAATAGCCGAGTGATGAGTATCCTGTTCCAAAGTCATCCATTGATAGACTTATACCAAGTTCTTTTAAGGCATCTAACTTTTCACTCATCGCCTCTGCATACATCGCAATACTTTCAGTAATCTCTAACACGATATAGGTCGCATCAAGTGCATTGTTCTCAATTGTGGTTTTCACTTTCTCTAGAAAATTTGGATCGATTAATTGTCTGACAGATACATTAATACCTACTTTTAATGGCTTATATGCTTCCTTTTGCCAACGAGCACTTTGTTCAATTGCTGTATTCAGTACCCAGTAGCCTATTGGAATAATCATTCCTGTTTCTTCCGCAATTGAAATAAATTCATCCGGTGTAACGTGTCCAAGTGTTTTGTTATTCCAACGTATAAGAGATTCCATTCCCGTGATTTCATTTGTTTTCAGATTCATAATAGGCTGGTAATAAAGTTCGAATTCTTCATTTTCTAAAGCGGTTCTTAATTGTTTTTCAATCATCATTTTTCTGTAAAAATCTTGATGCATTTCCGATGTAAACAATTGAAAGTTATTTTTCCCTCTATCTTTCACATAGTACATTGCGGTATCTGCATGTTTTATTAATGTATTAGCGTCATCCCCATCATTTGGAAAGAGGCTAATTCCAATGCTTGGAGTAATATGGTAATTGCTACCGTCGATTAAAAAGCTGTTTCTGAATTCTCCCAATAATTCCTTGGCAAAGTCTTCACTATCTTTCGCCTTATAATGAGGAAGTAAAATGGTGAATTCGTCGCCACCAATACGATAAAACCCTGCAGAATTATGTTTTTTCTTGATTAAGTTTTCAATACGTCTTGATACTTCTATTAATAAGAGATCACCGACGTCATGTCCAAGTGTGTCATTGATGTATTTAAATCGATCCAAATCGAGAAACATTATTGCATTCTGACTTGTCTCGGTTTTAGCTTTTTCTAAAAGGTTAGTTAAGTTCTCATTAAACATTCTTCGATTAGGTAATCCTGTTAAAGCATCATGATTTGCTTGGAGCTTGATCGTATCTTCATATTTTATTCGTTCCGTAATGTCTGTAGATACAGCAAGTAGCACTGAACTATCATTAGTATCTATTGGTATTTTAACAGTTTGTAACCAGATGGTATCTCCTGAATTGGCTGTTACGGCTTCTTCTCTAATGAAGAGTTTTTCCGAATGTTTGTGCATATTCTTTTCTTGATTGACGTTTTGTTTCACTACACGTGTATCATGATGTATGTCATAATCTGTTTTCCCAATCATATCTTGAATTCTCATGCCCATTAACTGTGCATATGATTGATTCACAAGTGTATATCGATCACTTTCGTCGAGAGCATAAATATAGTTTGGGTTTAAATCTATGACTTGGAATAGAAACTTCTTTTGATCAGATAGCTTCTTATTCATATTGTTTACTAATTCAAGATACATTCGGCTCGTAAGAATTAATAAGGAAATAGCAAAGACCAAGATCGCAATCGAACTTGGGTACAATCTTGTCGAAGGGAACATATTTAAAATGCCTATTGCGTATGCAATTGACGTAAAGATATTAAAATAAACTAAAAATGAACGCACGCTCTTATCTTGAACATGTAAACTAATCAAAAAACAGGTAATCATACTAACTATAAATAGAAGAACATTTGCATTGTAAAACCATGACAGCTCTCCGTAAACAGGGAAGTAAAATATATTAGAACCAAATTTTAAAAGCTCTAATTCACTAATCCCTTTAACACTCCATCCGCTTATGTAAACTAGAAAGGATAAGCCATAGAATAATAAGACGGTAATACGATTTACAAAAAAACGCCACTTTTTTTTCAAGTCATCTGATAGCATCTCTTGAACAATTGTATACCCAACATAGAAAAGCGTAGGCGTTATCATGATAGAGCCAAATCGAAAGAGTTTGAAAAAGAATTCAATAGTCTCTTTTTTGAACAAATCATACGAATATAAGAATGCAACATCTAATTGCCAGAATGAGGCTAAGAGGAGAAATATAAAAATGATTTTTGATAGATTATTATTTTTGAATAAAACAAGTATCGTAATTCCAATACATAAGGGGATACAAGTTAACAAAATTAAAAAAAGAAAAAACATATAATGAGCCTCCTATGCATGTGTCAATAATAGACAAGCATTATTCCCGCTACTCCCATGGGTAGTTATACATACGGACTCTACAGCTTGATATCTAGTTTGATAAACAATCGGTACGTCTTCAAATCCATTCCCAGTTGTTTTAATTGTAGGGGGGATAAATCCATATTCCATTGAAAGCAGCGATGAAATGATTTGCATTGCTCCCATTGCACCAAATGTATGTCCAATCATACCTTTTATTGAAGTGATTGGAACGTCCGTACCAAAGGTTTCCTTAAGGATAAATCGTTCTATCTGATCATTGGTTTTTATACCAAGTGCCTGACTGTTCACATAACTTGGTTTAGTATTTCCAACGGCTTCTTGAAAAACTTCTAGCATATGTCTACCAGTTACATCTGAGCTTAATAGTTTTTGTCCTTCATTTCTTGAAATGACACGTTCAATTTTACCGTATATTTTTTGTCCGCGCGCTTGTGCAGATTGTCTCCGCTCTAGAACGATGACACCTGCCCCTTCGGCTAAAACAAAACCGCGATGTTTCGTTGAAAATGGGACTCCAGCTTGATCAATAGTCGGCTCAGTCGAGAGGGATCTTATCTTTTTAAAGCCATTGATCGTCCATTGGCCTAAAGGGGCATCTGTTCCTCCTACTATACAAGCATCTACAGTCCCGTTCTCAAGTAGGAGTTTTCCCATCAAAACTGCGTCAATACTGGCAGTACATCCTGTTGTTAATGTGAAGGTAGGTCCGCGCGTTCCTAACGCTTCAGCAACAGAAACAGAAAGAGTATGTGTATCAACAATTGAAACCCCATGAATAGGGAAGGTTTTCAAATCAAAACCCGCAGTAGCGTATTGTTCAATTTCAAGAATTGCGCCAGCAGCTGTACCTAAAATTACTGCAACACGCTGTGGCTTAAAATAATCTAAATTCGCCATTTTAGAAGCATCCATTGCAGCAGCAATTGCCATTCTTACAGAACGCGGATATCGTTTATGGTTTTTCCCATTTATCTCTAGAAAACTGTCCTCTATTAAACCCGCAACGATAATAGTATGAGGCTGATTATCATTTTTTAAAATGCTCTGTGTACAGATACCTTTATCTAATACCTTTAAAAAGCTGTTTTTATCATAAACACCAGGAGCTTTAATGCCATAACCTGTTATTACGATATCGTCCAATTACATCACCTACAAATTTCGACTTTATGTTATTATATACGACAAAATAAGATGAAGTCTATATTCAAGAAATCTTGAGACCTGTTATGGTAATTCAAATATTTCATCATTAAATTTTAACATGTACACTGGATACTTACGTATTATTTGTGTGATATATTTTTTAAAAGCCGAATGATTTCACTATGAGTGGAATTGGATTTTTCTATTTTGAAAAAACCTGAAGAAGTGCTGCAATGAAACGAAATTAAAATAAAGTTAAAACCAAACAGCTTTCTTTTTCTGAGGCGGTAGGTTGAATAGAAGTCGATTAATGGTTGAAAGTATTGGAGATTTTTTTATAATACAAGTAAGTTTAATTTATAAACGTATTCGAAATATTTATTTTAATTTTAGATGGTTTTTTACAAGAAGTGGGAACGGAATTCTACTAAAGGGTCAAGTTAATTCAATAAGAACCTTTCCATCTGTTTAATTGTGTGCTGCTCATGTTATAATGAGGAGCTTAGGATATTTAATGCTTTTATCACAATTGAACGGATGCTAAAGAAGCCTCCGCCTACCGATAAAATATGGAGGTGTAAGAAAATGATTAAACGATGGACAATCGCTAAAATTAAGGAATTTGTTGAGAACAATTCGGAGAGTAAATTATTAACGACGGAATATCATGGTTTTTCTCAAAAATTACTATTTAAATGTGCATGTGGTAGCAACTTTGAGAAAACATTTACGAAATTTAATAATAATAACCAACGTAAATGTGACGTATGCCAACCGCCAAAAGCATCACGCGACGCATAGCGGTTAAATGAAGTGCTGATTTCTATTAAAGAGAAATTGGCGCTATTTTTATTTCATTGGAGATATATGATGGATGATGAGTTCGTGGATGAAATAATTAGTTATTGACGCCAATTCGCCAATTCCTTTTTTAAAGGCTTTAGCAAATCTTCACTAACAAAAAGGATAAATTAATACTGCTAGATCACCTCTGTATAATGACGTGAAATAAAAATGACCGCTTGGTGTGTGAACACCAAGCGGTCGATGTAATAATAGGTGGGGAGGACTTGCTAACTGTCAAAAATGGCACGTCTCGTATTAAAATTTTGCTCAATAACTGCTAGTTCAATTTAGATATGGACTGATTATTACAAATCAGAAATCATACCGCCGTCTACGACAAATTGTGCTCCTGTAGAATAACTAGAATCGTCTGAAGCTAAGTAGATGACTAAGTTTGATACTTCTTCTGTTTTTGCCCTTCTTCTTAAAGGAATGTCTTGTTCAAGTTTTTTAATGAATTCAGCGACATCGCCCTGTTCCGCCATTGGAGATTCAATAACGCCAGGGTGTACTGAGTTTACTCGGATATTGAATTGACCAAGCTCTGCAGCAGCACCTTTTGTCATACCGGTCACTGCATGTTTTGATGCACTATAAGCGATTGCGGTCGGTGCACTAACCAAACCGTCAACGGATGAAATATTTACAATCGAACCGCCTTTTGCTCTTTTCATAGATGGTACTACTGTTTTCATACCTAGGAATACACCTAATTCATCAATTTCAAATGTTTTTCTAAAATCTTCCTCAGTCAGATCTTCTAAAAGTTTGAAAATACCAATTCCGGCATTATTGACTAATACTGTAATAGGTCCAAATACTTCTTCTGTTTTTTCTACAACCTCTTTCCAGTTTTCACCATTTGAAACATTTAGTTTCAATGCAATTGCATTTTCTCCTACTTCATCAGCCAACTTTTGAGCAGCCTCTAGATTAATATCTGTGATAACAACTTTTGCACCTTCCTCTACGAACTTGCGTACATGCGTAGCACCCATCCCTTGAGCGGCACCTGTAATGATTGCGACTTTGTTTTGTAATTTCATGTATAAATTCCTCCCTTGTTATATTATTCCGAATTAATAGACTTATCATTTTTCATTTTAGTGTCATTTATATTTCATGTCAAATTATAAGTTTTAATGCGGCTGACATCGAATGGTGTAAATAAAAAGGGTTATTGAAATTAGCTCATATTGTTGTAACGAAATTTAATCAATAATTGAAATTGAGTAGTGATAGAAGGAAATGAATGAAACACATCGACACTAATCATCAGAATTGGATAAAGGGAAACTAGAAGGTTTGAGTCCAGTGTACAAGCGAATTCTAGCCAAAGAGGCTGAGACGAGTGGATTAACTAATTGAGCGTTTTGATTTGAAAGCTAAGTCCTTAAAATTATTTACTTAAATCAGAAAAGTGACCCATAGTCATGCATAATCCAAGTTACAATGCATATAATAAAGTTGAACAACTGCCTTGAATAAGTTTTATTCAATGGAAGGCAGATGGTTATCAGGTGCCTCAAATGATAACCTATAGTTAGAAAAAGGGTGACGATTAGGCACCGTGAAAAATTGATACACTATCCGGACTTAGGGTGCCGGAAGTTCGCTAGCAACTTAAAACCTAATCATTATATTCAAGAAAAGGGAGGAAGTATTTATACTTTCCTCTCTTTTTTGATTGAAAATGATTAATTGACATGGTTAATGATACATTCCTTCCATATTTAGCGGGATAATTTATTGGAGAAAGCGGAAACTGGGGAAGTCTTATTTACTTATTTATCCCAAATTGTTGAACGAGCTGTTCAACAGTGGTATGACTTTACCTAAAAGAATATTTGATGCAAAGACATCTATGATAAAAATAGGTTACTCGGATGATTAAAATGATTGTGTATCCATCAAACTGTAATGTAAAGAAGGAATCTTTCAGAGAGAAATGGGACAAGTGTTATTAAAGCGTAACATTGTGCGTTAGAAGCCGAATTCATTTTTTTACATTCCAAAGTTAGGAGTTATATAAAATGACAATAACTAATTTGAAAAAGTTAGAGGAAATCAGACAGGCACTCAATTCAAAGTTTTTCGAACGAGAGAAAGAAGTTGAGGGGATTCTTGTCGCTCTGCTCTCTAGACAGCATATGCTTATGATTGGACCTGCCGGGACTGCGAAATCCGCATTGTCGTTTGAGTTAGCAAAAATCGTTAAAGGAACAGAATACTTCCAGTGGTTGCTGACGAGATTCAGTACACCGGAAGAATTGTTTGGTCCTTTGTCGTTAAAAGACCTTGAGCAAGGCGTTTACAAGAGGAATACAACAACTAAAATGCCAGAAGCCAATTTAGTTTTTCTTGACGAAATATTCAAAGCAAACTCGGCAATCTTGAATAGTTTGCTGACGCTTATCAACGAACGCCTCTTCTATAATAATGGAACGCCAGTAAAGGTTCCTTTAATGTCAGTTATTGGAGCTTCAAATGAATATCCTGAAGAGGGAGAGGGGCTGGAAGCTCTTTTCGACAGGTTTCTACTTCGATTCGAGCTAGATTACATTGCCAATGAAACGAATTTTGTTTCTATGATGAAGGGGAACGGTCAAAATCAGGTCATGCCCTCCTTGACGATGGAAGAATTGATTCAACTTCAGTTTCTTACGGATATGGTTACGATACCGGATGAAGTGTATGAAACACTTTCGGAAATTCGAAATAATTTGCGTGACGAGGGGATACGCCCTTCTGACAGGCGGTTTAAGCAATCGCTATCGGTTCTTCAAGCGAAGGCGTTGATAAACCAAAGGCAAATAGTAAGGATAGATGATATTGTGATTCTTGAAAATGCCCTTTGGGAAACGGTGGATCAAAAAGATACCGTGTCTACCATTATTCGCAACCATTCACAAGATATAGTTACTCAGGCCCTCCATTCCATACAAAATGAAGCAAATGAAGTATTCTACGCCATACTGCAGGATCATTCAGCGGAAGCTGGAATGGAAGCAACTCAAAAAATGAAAGCTTTAGTGGCTGATTTGAAGAACCTACAAAGTCACAATCAAAGTCGGAAAGCTGATATCGACCTCTTACTTGATAAAGTGACCTCGATGGAACATGAAATCCTAGATAGTGTTTTAGAGCCGTGGTATTTCGATCCTCAAAATGATAAGAGAGGGTCTACTGGCACCTTTTTTAATATGTGATAAGGAGTGTTCTCTGTGAAGGGGCGTAAAAGTCACAATGATAATCGTTCAGTCTTGAATACAGACGCATTCGATAAAAGACGCTTCAAAGAAATTTTTGACTTGTCTCTGGGTCTTCAAAAGGTAAGAAATGAAGGTGCGTTGCCAATGTTCGAACCGCTACTTGCTGATATTTGGGCTTCCTTATATAAGATGAAACCTGAAATTTTGGCAGGGGACGTAGATGGTGTTCTCAAGGTGAATAAAACAATCATGGAAAGAATTATGGTGGATGAATCCTTTGTACACTACCGAAGTTTCACCCGATTGGATGATTTGTTGTCAGCTATCGGTACGGTGAAATTCGGAGAGCAGACGAATCAGTGGCTGGCTGTCCAAAAAGAGGAAGATGAGGATTTTCAAAAACTGATGCAGGAAGCTCACGTAATGCAGAGGCAACTTCAAAAACAGAATTGGCAAGCAGATATAAAAAGTGGAAGTCGGGAATCAGAAGAGAGTTTTTCAGAAGTGATGACTAATCTTAATGAAAAACTTCAGCAGATGCTTAAAAAAAACAATCATAGCTTTTCACATGCATTGGCTCAAGCCATGCAAGAAACAAGACAAGTGAAAGACAGTCTGAAATCGTTGCTTGGCGGCTGCAGTGCAGGGAGTGGTGATGCAGAATTAAAAAAGGTTCCTTTGCGCGACCAACTAGCATTAGCTGAAAAAATGACTTCTGATAAAAAGATGAAAGAAATAGCGCAGTGGGCAGGTAGATTCAAACAGATAGCTCGTAAAAAGCAGAAAAGCATACATAGGGAGTCTGTGGGAAGAAGGGGAGTTACGTTAGGTAATGAAATCGAGAAGTTACTCCCGATGGAATTTTGCTTATACATGCATCCAATATCGAAGAACGATTTTCTCCGTCGCTTAGTGGAAGGTGAGACCATGCAATATGAACAGAAAGGGCGTGAGGTATTGGAGAAGGGCCCAATCGTACTTTGTCTAGATCAGTCAGGCAGTATGTACAAACTGGATGCACAATCCAAAGGTTTTATATTAACCCTCATGTCCATTGCGAGAAAGCAGCGAAGGGATTTTTGCTTGATATTATTCTCTACTCGTACAGAAATCCATAAATATGAAAAAGGAAAAATTAAAGGGTCTGATTTGGTTGGTTTGGCTCGAATCTTTTTGGGTGGAGGAACGAATTTTGCACTTCCGCTTGATCTAGCAATGAATGTAATCAACGAAAGTCGGTTTAAACAAGCCGATATCGTTTTTGTTACGGATGGTGAAGACACTTTAAGTGATTCATTTCTACTAGCATTCAACAAAAAGAAAAAAGAAAAGAATTTCAACGTGCTTTCGCTAGTGCTAGGAAGCAGTATAAAAATAGTGGAACAATTTTCAGACAAGGTTGTTCGAGTTGATGATTTTGATGAAGCAGGTAGTTTTACTGCCTTTGAAATATGAACTAGTAGAGTTCATGTATGTCGACATCTACCCGTCTAAACGAAGCAGAATATCTACAAATCGATGTAAATGCAGAAATTTATCAGTACATTGGTAAAGGATTGCAAGGTAAATCGTAGAATGTATTGGACAATCAAGGGTTCCGTCATAATGACGTGATCCTTTTTTTGCGTTTTAAACCGAAAGTCCAGAATTAAATTCATGTTAAGAGATTGTAAATAATCTTGATTATACCTGGAATATACTATTTGGAATGCTATATTTATGGTGTTGGAAACCGCTATCTAGTAACAGCTTGGAGGATAAATTATTACTCAACAACTGATAAAGGAATCTTGTCCTAATAGAAGCTAGAAAGAAAGCATATGACCTCTACATAGAAATAAAAGACTAACAATAAGGAGCTAACGATGAAAAAAACTAACCCAAACAGGGGATTCAAATCACTTTTGGAAATACTCTTAGTTTCAACGCGACTTGGTTTGACCTCTTTCGGTGGACCAACCGCTCATTTAGGGTATTTTCATGAAGAATACGTACGAAGAAGAAAATGGATGGATGAAAAGAGTTATGCGGATTTAGTTGCTTTAGCTCAGTTCTTACCTGGTCCGGCCAGTAGCCAAGTAGGAATCGGGATAGGTGTGATGCGAGCAGGAATACTTGGTGGAATTATATCTTTTATTGGATTTACACTCCCTTCAGTTATAGTACTTATACTTTTTGCTTTACTGCTCACTGGATTTGATGTAGGAAATGCCGGATGGATTCATGGGTTAAAAATTGTGGCAGTAGCGGTAGTTGCACATGCCATTATAGGTATGGCAAAAAAAATGACGCCTGATTTAAAAAGAAAAGCCATTGCTCTATTTGCACTAATCGGTACACTTCTATGGCAAACAGCTTTTACTCAAGTAGGTGTGATTTTACTAGCTGCACTCTTAGGATTCATTTTGTTTAAACAACATGACGAAATTGAAGAAGCTAGTTCGAAATTTCCAATCGCTAAAAGTATTTCGGTGATTTGTCTACTGTTGTTTTTCGCATTGTTATTTCTTTTACCAGTTATCAGAGAAGTAACTGGATCTTTCTGGGTGGCTATGTTCGATAGTTTTTATCGATCGGGTGCTTTAGTTTTCGGTGGCGGTCATGTCGTTTTGCCTTTATTGGAACAAGAACTTGTTCCAACTGGCTGGATTAGCGAAGAAGCATTTTTAGCAGGTTATGGTGCAACACAAGCGGTACCCGGTCCGCTATTTACATTTGCCGCTTATTTAGGAACCGTTATGAAAGGTTGGCAAGGTGGTTTGGTCGCAACGTTTGCAGTATTTTTACCTGCCTTCCTTTTAATTTTAGGCGCATTACCATTTTGGGATAGCTTAAGAAGTAATCCTAAAATTAAAGGCGCAATAATGGGCGTAAATGCTGCAGTTATCGGGATACTAATCTCTGCTTTTTATTTCCCGATATGGACAAGTTCAATCTTAGCACCAATCGATTTTGCTTTAGCTGCAATTTTGTTCAGTATGCTTGCCTTTTGGAAGCTTCCACCTTGGGTCATTGTAGTTACTGGAGCAATCGGAGGTTCATTATTAGCTTTAATATAATATGCGGGTCCATAAACAAAAAAAGCAAAATAAAGTTCCAGTTTCTATATTAAAAAATATTCATAAAGAAAATCGTCTGTTAACTAATTGCTTAGTTAAACGGACGATTTTTTTGCTGATTGATTATGTACATCTCCGATAATGCTCCAAAATAGCAATCGATATAACTTGTCATATAGGACAAACGTCCATGCATATCTTAAAAGGATGTCTATGAAGGGGAGAGTGGTTGTACCCGTGGTGAAGTATAAAAATAATTGGATTCCAACAAAAACACTTGAGGAAATGTCAGGGACAAATTATGATGTCCTCATTGTGGGGAGTGGCCCCGGTGGTGGAGCAACCTTACAAAGGCTTTGTGAACTGTGGAAAAATAAAGGGGCAAAAAAAATTGGGATTCTTGAAATGGGAGATAAGTTATTTCATTCCCATTCTTTAAACATTCCCACGCAAAACGTTAATACTGCCAGAGATGTACTTCTTCCTGATAATTCAACAGTTATAGGTGAGCGTTTGCCTCAATTTCCGGGAGCGAGAATGGTATATGCACTTGGGGGAAGGTCATTATTTTGGAACGCGGCGACTCCTCGGCCAATTCAAGAAGAGCTCAATAAATGGCCGATTAACACTCGGGAATTGAATGCATATTTAGGGATGGCCGAGAAATTAATGCATGTTACAACCGATTATGCTAAAGGTTCATCGATGCAAAATACGCTTTTAAAGAGGCTCCATGCGGGTGGAATACTTGAAGCCAATGATATGCCAGTTGCTTTTGACATGACACCTTCCAGGCAAGGAGAAGTCCATTCAAACCCTTGGTTCAGCTCTATCAATGCATTAGCATCAGCCCTTTTTGATCGACCCTATGATCTCGCTGTAAATGCCTTTGTCTCTCAAGTAATTGTTGAAGATGGTAAAACAAGTGGAGTAGAAGTGTTTTCCCAGGATAAGAAAGCTCATATTATTCGGGCAAAGAATGTTGTCGTATCTGCAAGTACTTTAGAGACTCCACGTTTATTGCTTAATTCTGGAATTCAGGGACCTGCTATTGGTCGATATTTAACAGGGCATGTGTCCATCATCGCGGTTGGAACAATAAGTCGGAGTAAGTTTTCTGATAAACTCGGAAATTTATCTATTTTAAAATTTGAAACAAGCGAGTCCCCATATCAAATTCAAATATTGGGTCCGGATCAATATTTTTCATACCAGCAATTTGAAGACAAAGTGCTGAAGGATACTCTTGGGATTGCATACGCTTCCTTTGGAAGGGTTGAACCTCGGGCTGACAATAGAGTGTACATTGATCCGTCTGCAAAGGATGAATTTGGTGTACCATTACAACAAGTTCAATATTCATTAAGTAATAAGGACCGTCAAGTAGCTGAACAAGTCAAACAAGGAATTATCCGATCTGCTGCTGCGATGGGCGTTACTTTAGATACTTCTACTCTAACTCTTCGTCCGCCTGGAAGTGACATGCACGAGGCTTCCACTTGCAGAATGGGTGAGGATCCAAATACTTCAGCTACAAATCGCCACGGTCAAATACATGGTGTGAAAGGTTTATTTGTAGCTGACAACAGTGTTCTTCCTTCACTGACCGCAGCTGGCCCTGTCCTCCCTAATGTAGCTTTAGCTATAAGGCTAGCGGATCATATTGTTCGTCAATCAAGTTAAATAAGTTTTTAATCTTAAAAAGGGAGTATGTCTACAAGACAGCTCCCTTTAATTTTTGTTTCAAGATATTTGATTCAGTTTAATCACAGATGACGAAATTATTTATTGTTGTTATTTTTAATATTGGCTAGTCTAATGAAGTTTACATCACGTTCATTAATTCTTCTTTGAACTTCATCGTTACCTGAATAAGTGAATAAGCCATTACCTGCTTTAGTTCCGAGGTTCCCACTTTGAACTTTTTCTTCAACAAATAGTGGGACTTTCTCTTCTTTGGATAGAACTGGTGCCAGGTTCTCTACTACGCTCTTCCAAATATCTAGTCCACCAAAATCTGCAGTTTCTAATGGGCCAATGAATGCCCATCTGAATCCAGGCCCAGCTGTGATAGCTAAGTCAATATCTTCCGCGTCCGCAATACCGTTGTCTAAAAGAAAGAATGCTTCACGGACTAAAGCAGCTTGTAGGCGATTGGCAATTAGGCCGGGAATATCTTTTTTCAAGACAATCGGTTTCTTACCGATATTTTTCAAAACTTCTACTGTACGATCAATGATATCTTGTGAAGTTTTTGGACCTTTTACGACTTCTACAAGTGGAACTAAATGTGCTGGATTGAAGAAGTGAGTAATGATTAGACGGTCTGTCTTTTGAACGCCTTCTGATAATTGCTGAATGGAAAACGTAGATGTATTGGATGCAATAATCGTATCGTCTTCTATGACTTCCTCTAACTGCTTAAATAAGTCGAATTTAATAGTTAGATTTTCAGATACTGCTTCAGTGACAAATCGCGTTCCGCTAACCGCCTCTTTTAAATTAGTAGATGTAGATATTCGTTTTAATGTATTTTCTTTCACAGATGCTGTAATCGTATTTTCTTGGATTAACATGTCCAAGTTATCAGAGATTCGTGTCATTGCAGTTTCCAAAAACTCGTCTTTAATATCATACATATATACATTATAGCCTGCTTGTGCGTATAACTGAGCAATTCCATGACCCATTGTACCTGCGCCTAATACAGTGACTTTCTCTGCCATAATAAAAACCTCCCTCAATTAATCATTCATTTCATTACTTCCGGAAGGCTCTTTGTAAAGTCAACAAAGCCGCCTTAATTAAGGTGGAAAATGGCCATTGTAAAAATTCGTGTATCATTGAAGTTAGCAGACTAGCAATGAGAAGAAGTTTTATAATGGCACACCAAAAGAGTATCATACAAAAACGGAAGTTTAAATAGCTCTTGAATACAGAATGGTGTTCGCATTGAGAAATCACTAGAAGCTTGGAGCATACTAATCAAGAATCAGGTCTGGTCACCTGTCGCTGTGGTTAGATATTAAAAACAACAAAATGTTTGGAAAGACAAGCCTATGGTGTCCACTAAAACCCTTTATAACTGGGATTATGATTGGTACTCAGTAGTTCATTGCAAGTAAACGGCTAATCTGCAGACGTAATAGTTTAAATTAAGACTGGAATTCGAATTAGTCGGCTGGCCTTTCACCAATGGTTTTTCCGGTGTTTTCTACTGTCATGATTGGTCGAACAGTAATATCTCCACTTACAAGAATTTGGCAAGATAAACGCAAACAATCATCAAATAATTGATCATCAATTCCTTTATCCGCAAAGGCCTTTTTTTCCTTTTTGGTTATCTCTATGTAATCCCCATCCAAAATCTCTACTCTGCAAGTCGTACATACAGCATTGCCTCCGCACCTATGTAAGATATTGATACCATTATCTTCTAGTGCTAATACTAACTTTCTCCCCATTTCGACTTCAAAAGTTCTATCACCAAAAACAGTTACATCAGGCATTTTATACCTCCTCAATTAAAGAGAATATGATAAATTTAAAATGGTCTATACTATAGTTATTCTCTAACTACACCTTCTTAAGACATGAAATAAAAGATCTTATATCGAAACGAAGAAACAAGTGTTAAAAGAGTTTAGGACTTTGATTACAAGAAGTACTTTTATAACCCAAAAAGCTAAATCCTGATAGAGGTCTTGTATGGTTGACGCTATTCACAGGAGAATGTTATGTTGTATAGAATAAATATCTTTATGTGAATATATTTGTTTATTCATATGAAGGGAAAAAGATATCGATTATATGCCTGCAAAAATGGTAAACAGAGATGACGAAATAATTGAACAAACTATGCGAGATAAAGTAAGTGTTGTACAATAACAGGTATCATATGAATCGAATGGTTAATATAATGAGGTATGTTACTTACAGATTAATTCACACTAAAATCCAAATTTAAATAAAAGGAATGATTTTATGCTACATGCGAAACTGGAATCGAAAGTTATTGATGTCCTAAAAGAAAAAATTCAATTGATTGAAACAGATGAAGGTGCTATCTACTTAGTAGGACCTATTAAACTGCCTGTGAATATTTTTGGAGAAACGGTTGTTTTTCAATGGTATTGCTGGCTTAATCGATGCCAAGTTACGGAAAATTATCAAGAAATCATTGACCAACTGTCGTCTGCCAATTTGGCGGAGTTTCAGCAGTCAAGTGTGCTTGTATACGGGGATTTTGAAGAAGCGGATGATGCGCTGATTAGGATGCATTCAATTTGTCATACGGGAGATATATTTGGTAGTAAAAGATGCGATTGCGGTTATCAGTTGAAGCAGTCAATGAAGAATATTGTGGATCATGGAACAGGTGCATTGTTTTATTTGGCGAACCATGAAGGCCGTGGAATTGGTTTATTCAGCAAAGCGATGGCATATGTACTTCAGGAGAATGGTTACGATACAGTGGAAGCAAACGAAAGCCTTGGATTTGTCGATGATTCTAGAAATTACGAGGATGCAATTCGCGTTCTAAAGAAACTCCGATCAAAACCTGTAAAGCTCATGACGAATAATCCAAAGAAAATGGAAGCACTGCAAAATGCCGGTCTTCCTATATCTGGACGAGAACCATTATGGGGCGATAAATCAGAGTTCAATGAGAAGTATTTGCAGACAAAGATTCGACGTTCTGGGCATATGGAGGAAGAAGGGACATCTACACATGACTAACCATGAAATATACATGAATTTGGCCCTGGAGAATGCACGTGCGATGAAAGGGCAAACTGATCCGAATCCACTTGTCGGTTCGGTCATTATCAATGAAAATCGAATAGTTGGTATCGGTACACATTTGAAGGCTGGTGAACCGCATGCTGAAATCCATGCTATCCGTATGGCTGGCGATAAGGCAAAAGGTGGAACGATATATGTCACCCTTGAGCCATGCTCGCATTACGGGCGGACAGGCCCTTGTGCAATAGCGATCGTTGAAGCGGGAATTAAGAAAGTAGTCATTGCCACACTAGATCCGAATCCAGTTGTTGCCGGCAACGGTGTAAAGATTTTGGAAGAAGCAGGAATTGAAGTGGTTGTGGGTGTATTGGAAGAGAAGTCTCGAAAGATGAATGAAGTATTTAACAAATTCATCGTCGAACAAAAGCCATTCATAACGATGAAAGCTGGAAGCACACTAGATGGAAAAATTGCTACGCATACAGCCGATAGCAAGTGGATTACATCACCTGAAGCGAGAAACGATGTACATGTATTGCGAAATGAAAATATGGCAATTTTAGTTGGTGTAAATACCGTAATCGAGGATGATCCCGAATTGACGACGAGGATTCCGAATGGAAGGAATCCGATTCGAATCATTTTAGACTCCTCGCTGCGAATTCCATTAGATTCAAAGGTTATAACAGATGGGCAGGCGGAAACTTGGATTTTCACTGCAAATAAGTATAATCAAGATGCTAAGAAAAGTCTGGAAGAACAAGGAGTTTCGATTTATCCCACTTCAGGAATCAAGCAGGTAGACCCGAATGATGTCGTTCGGATTCTTGGTGAAAAGCTTGTTTCTTCTGTACTAATCGAGGGGGGAGGTTCAATTCATGCTGCTTTCCTGGAAAACCAGCTCGTCGACAAAGTGGAGATATATATCGCACCCAAACTAGTTGGAGGTGCCAATGCACCTACATTCCTTGAAGGAACAGGAATTGAACTAATGCGTGATGCTGTCGATTTGGAAAATCTTCACATTACTCAAATTGGTAAAGACTTCAAGTTCACTGGCTATCCGAAATATACTAATAGACAAACTGAGGGAGTTTAATATGAAATTCGGTTTTGATATTGATGATACATTGATCAATCTTAGAGAACATGCTTTTCAAATATACAATAAAAAGTTAAATCGGAATGTGAATGTAGATCTCTTTCATGCACTGGAAAAGGTTGAAATTCACGAGCTTTTTGACATGACAGCTGAACAAGGCGGCGAGATGTGGAGCAGTTCGCTAGATGAAATCTATTATACATCGTGCCCGCCGTATCCTGATGCAGTGGAAACATTGCAAAGGCTGGCTAGAGAAGGACATGACATCTATTATATAACGGCGAGGCCGAAAGAACATGGCGAGCGTACAATGGAATGGATGATTGAAAATAAGTTTCCGGTTCAAAAAGATAGATTTTATTATGGAATGAATGATGTAGACAAGGTTCATATAATTAAAGATTTAGAACTTGACTATTATTTCGATGACAAGCCTGCAGTTCTAGAGACATTGAGCGATCGGCCTCTAAACGTATTCGCTAAGAGCCAACCCTACAATACGCATTTAGATATTCAGCGAATCGTGAACTGGTCTGAACTATTCGATTTACTAATTGAAGAATAAAAGCAGGTGCACGACACTATTGGTACAGCACACTACAATCCCATAGGATAATGCAAAAGCTCAGCCGTATTCACAAAAGGTTGAGCTTGTTTGTATTTCTGATGAAGTTGCTATCAGGCTAATGCGCCCTCGCTAGATAATTCATATAAGAACGCGCATTTCATTATGGGGATTAAATCTGCAACTTGTAGAGCACCTTCTCGAATCAAATTAGGATCGAATTTAATCACATCATAAACACTCGCATAGCACTTATCCAAGCTTAAGGAATGTTTGGAAAAATCTCTACATTTTACGAAGCGAGCCATTTCTCGAAATTAATAAGGGAAGGCTCGCTGATTCTATTGTATACTAGGAGAATAGTGTTATATTATCGAAATTTAGTAACTTCCATACTTCCCTAAAATATAGTAGACCAATAGAAAAACTCCTTTATACTGTTTATAAAGAAGTTTGACTGAAATTTCAGTAAAACGGCAAGAGGGACCTATATTGAAAAGGCTAAAGTTAAGTGTTTAACGTGATTGAAGAAATAGGGCAGCATAAGGGATTTTCAGAAGAAGCCTATAAATAAAGGGGTTTTTGAGGAGTTGGAAAAGTATACTATTTCTATATTTGATTATAATACATATAGAAGAATCATTAAATTTTCGAAAGTGAGATGATGTAGTGTGGATACTCAACTAATTACGAAATTAAAAATACTTAAACCTGCTAAAGATGTATTTGAAGCCATAGTAGATCCTGAAAAAATGTCTAATTATTGGTTTTCATCGGGAAGTGGAAGAGTAGAGCAAGGCAAGACAATTACTTGGAGATATGATGAATACAATGCGGAAGTAGTAATAAATGTATTGGAAATCAAAGGGGATAAGGAAATTGTTTTTTCGTGGGGCGAATATGGTCAAGATACGGTCGTTACAATTATATTAAAAGAGCTGGATGATAAGAGTACTATTATTGAAGTAAATGAATCAGGTTTAAAAGAGGATGACCCAGAAATAGTAAATAAAATGATTGGCCAAAAAGAAGGTTGGGTCTACATGCTAACTTGTTTAAAGGGGTATTTGGAAAATGACATTACTAATTTGAGAGCTTCATTAGTCCAATAAGTATTTAACGGCACAATATATTTTACCAATAAGTAAAAATACACACGTTGCGTTCAACTACCAAATTTTTATCGTGAGTTACTATATAGCTCCAGTTTAATGAGGGATTTCGAAGTACTCGTTTGTGATCTTTTAGAGAGTAACTTATTGGAATAAAGAGTAAAAAAGTAAATTTTTAAATGTAGTAATATAAATTAATTTAAACCTCGTCTTGCTATCAGGACGGGGTTATGACTGTTTTAAGTATAAAGATGGTCGCTCTAAAGCATGAATTCGGTTGTAGAGTAACTACAAAGAGTGTAGATTGAATGCTAATTGAAACAAAGTAATGATTTAAGCTTGTGAGATTAATTGTTAAGTAACAAGGGAGGGGAATACCATGAAAGCATTGTCTGAACATTTACCTGAATCCGTTCTTACGCAAATACTAGAAACTGCATTTCAATGGTTTGTTGTAGTTGATAAAGACTCTAGGATTATGTATATCAACGAAGATTATTGTGAATTCTTAGAGGTTGAGCGAGAAGATGCAATCGGTAAACCTGTAGACGAAGTAATTGAAAATACTCAAATGCATGAAGTTATCAAAACAGGCATAGAGCATATCGCTTCGCCTCACTTCATTAAAGGAACCTATATGTTAGCAAACAGAGTGCCATTGACTGTGGACGGTGAAATTGTAGGAGCTTTCGGAAGTGTGATTTTTAGAGACCTAAATGAATGGCATAATCTAAGTTCTCATGTAAAAAGTACAATTGAAAAAATTCATTTCGGAGCTATTGCTACTTCCGGTTCAGCTTATCGGTTAAATGAAATTCAAGGATCTTCTCAAGTAATCAGATCCATTAAGGAAACTATTCAAATGATCGCTCCTAGTAATCTTCCTATACTTATCCAAGGCGAAAGTGGAACGGGAAAGGAGTCTTTTGCACATAGTATCCATCAGCTTTCTGATCGGTCAGAAAAGCCATTAATAAAGATAAGTTGCGCGGCAATCCCCCCCGAGTTATTGGAAGTAGAACTATTCGGTAACTCTGATTTAAATGCTGAACAATCCACTCAACTTGAAAAGGGTGGGCGATTCCATTTAGCAGATGGGGGAACTTTGTTTTTGGATGATATAGGAGACATGTCACTTCCGGTGCAGGCAAAATTATTAAGTGTTTTAAATGATGGCGAAATAGAATCACATGAATTACATAAAACGAGGAAAGTAAATGTTAGGATAATTGCAGCTACAAATAAGCCTTTGAAAGCTTTGATTGAGTCTGGAAAGTTTCGGGAAGATCTTTATTACCGAATACAGGCGATTACACTTGAAGTTCCCCCGTTACGTGAAAGAATGGAGGATTTTCTTGAAATTACAAATTACTTATTCCATGAAGCTCTACTTAAAGCAGGAAAAAGAAATCTATTGATTGCCACGAAAACAATGGATTATTTGCAAGCCTACCATTGGCCTGGAAATGTTCGTGAACTGCAAAATGTTATTCAAGCAGCAGTCTATTTGACGAATGGAGAGACGATTGAACCAAATGCATTGCCACAACAAGTAAAAATGGAAAGAATTTTCAATACAAATAATTTTGAGACATTAGCTGAATTAATAGAGAAAGTAGAGAGGGATATTTTATTTGAAACATTGCAACATCATCCAAATAAACGAGATGCAGCCAACGTTTTGGGATTAAGTAAAAGTACATTCTATGAAAAAGTTAAAAAATATAACTTATGACCTATATTCCGGTTAATCGGAATGTTGTCCGGATTTACGGACTTCGAAAAGAGCGAAGTGTATGTAGTGTACTGAATTATCTGAACGCATTCCGAATTTCTGGAATGCGTTTTTTGAATTGGTTAGAATGCCCGTAATATAAGGGTTTGCAAGCATATTTATTTTCTGTTTAAATGAATGAAAGCGTTTTAATCTTCACCATTCATACAAATTTGTGAGGAGGAAATTACATGAAACAAATTTATGCTTCTGCAGAAGAAGCTGTTCAGCAAATTCAAGATGGAGCAACGGTCATGGTGGGGGGGTTTGGTCTAGTTGGTATTCCAGAGAAATTAATTCTTGCTCTTGCTAAGAGTGGAGTTAAAGATTTGACGGTTATTTCGAATAACTGTGGAGTGGACGATTGGGGACTAGGGATTCTCTTGAAAAATAAACAAATTAAGAAAATGATAGGATCATACGTTGGTGAAAATAAGGAATTTGAACGCCAAGTTCTATCAGGGGAAATTGAGGTTGAATTGACGCCTCAAGGAACGCTAGCAGAAAAAATACGTGCAGGTGGAGCTGGGATTCCGGCGTTTTTCACACCTGCTGGCGTAGGTACTTCGGTTGCGGAGGGCAAAGAAATTCGTTTATATGACGGCAAAGAGTATGTATTAGAAGAAGCATTAAAAGCAGACTTCGCGTTGATTCGCGCTGCTAAAGCAGATACATTTGGAAACTTAATTTATAACAAGACTGCTCAAAACTTTAATCCGATGATGGCTGCTGCCGGAAATTTCACAATTGCAGAAGTAGAAGAAATTGTAGAAAGCGGTGATTTAGATCCGGATATGATTCATACACCTAGTATTTACGTGAAAGGATTACTTCAAGCAAACCAAGAAAAACGGATTGAACGTTTAACGATACGTTCTTACTAATGAAAGGGGACTGAAGTTCATGAGTCAAATCAATATGAGAGAGCGAATTGCAATGCGTGCTGAAAAAGAATTAAAAGACGGCGATTATGTGAACCTCGGTATAGGTATGCCAACACTTGTTGCGAACTTTATTTCAGAGAATAAAACTGTCGTCCTTCAATCTGAAAATGGACTTTTGGGGATTGGTCCATACCCCACGGAAGATCAAGTCGATGCAGATTTAATAAATGCTGGGAAAGAAACCGTAACAAGTATTCCGGGGGCGGCATTTTTTACAAGTGCTGAATCGTTTGCGATGATTCGCGGTGGTCACGTTGATGTTGCTATTTTAGGAGCCATGGAAGTATCTGAAAAAGGTGATCTCGCTAACTGGATGATTCCTGGAAAGATGATTAAAGGGATGGGCGGTGCCATGGATCTTGTACATGGCGCAAAAAAAATCATTGTGATTATGGATCATACTGCGAAAGACGGCACGGCAAAGATTAAAAAGATGTGTGAACTACCTCTTACAGGAAAAGGAGTAGTAAATCTAATCATTACCGAGCGTGCACTAATTGAAGTGACTTCAGGTGGATTGGAACTAAAAGAAGTTTTTGAAGGGTTCACTGTCCAAGACGTCATTGACACTACAGAAGTTAACCTAATTATGAAAAATGTAAAAGTAGACGTTCAAATAAATTAAAAAATCGTCTTAATACTAATTTTGGGGGGAAATGTTCATGGGAGTATTAGGTATGATTGGTCTTATCGGAGGATTGGGACTACTAATCTTATTAACGATGAAAGGGGTAAACATTTTAATTGCTGGACCCGTTTCAGCATTGTTTGTTGCGTTAATGAGTGGCATGTCGTTATTCCCACAGCTTGCTGGTGAAGGGGAGGCAAACTTCGTCACGAGCTATATGACAGGTTTTACTGGATTTATCATGTCATGGTATTTAATGTTCCTGCTAGGTGCCGTGTTTGGTAAAGTTATGGAAGACAGTGGGGCTGCAGATGCTGTCGCTAAATGGTTTGTAGAAAAGTTAGGTATGAAATTTGCAGTTTTAGCAATCGTAGCTGCGTGTGCAATCCTAACATACGGTGGTGTAAGTTTGTTCGTAGTTGCTTTCTCGGTATATCCAATGGCTATCTCGTTGTTCAAACAAGCTAATTTACCTAGAAGATTCATCCCGGCAACACTTGCACTAGGATCTGTTACTTTCACAATGACGTCTGCTGGTTCTCCAGAAATTTAAAACTGGATTCCCATTGAATTTTTAGGTACGACTCCTTATGCTGGATGGGAAGTTAGTATAATTGTTGCTGTTTTCATGGCTGTGTTTGGTTATTGGTGGTTAAAACGAATGATTACCAAAGCGGTGAATAAAGGCGAACTATTTGTAGATAGGGAATCTGATCCGACATTCGATACGACTCGCGCATTACCCAATCCGTTCTTGGCAATGATTCCACTACTAATTGTATTGTTAATTTCCTATGTATTCCACAATTCTCTTGAGCAATCTGCACTAATAGTAGCTCTCCTCGGAGGAATAATAGCTACCTTCTTTGTAGGTAGAAAATTTTCAAGCAATTTCGGTGCGGCAGTTTCTGCAGGTACACTCGGGGCAATGGTCGCAATAGGTAATACTGCTGCTGTTGTTGGTTTCGGAGGAGTGGCAAGGAATGTGCCTGCTTTCCAAAACGCTGTAGATGCAATGACCAATATTCCAGGATCGCCTTTAATTGGCGCGGCAATCGCAGTATCTGTTATTGCGGGGATGACAGGTTCATCATCAGGTGGTCAAGCAATTGCACTGCCGCTACTGGCTCCGCATTATCTGGATATGGGTGTAAATGCAGAAGCATTGCACAGAGTTGTCGCAATTTCATCCGGTGCTCTCGATTCACTTCCGCATAACGGTTACGTTGTAACGACTATCCAGTCAATTGCTGGTGAGACACACAAAGCTGCGTACGGGGCAGTTGGTGCAGTAACTGTAATTGTTCCGGCAATCGGTGTTGTTATAGCCATTATATTATTTTCATTCGGATTTGGGATTTAATAGTTATTAGATGTTTACTAGAGACTATATTAATGAGGGGGAATTAATATGCAGAATGGAAAAGTGCTTTTAATAACCGGTGCCGCACAGGGAATTGGCTTTGAGATTGCGAAGGAGTTTTCAAAAGCTGGTGCCACGGTCGTTCTTACGGATATAAATGAAGATAAAGTTAAAGACGCAGCTTTATCACTTGGAAATGGAGTAGTTGGGTTAAAGTGTGATGTCACGATAGAAGAAGATTTAAAGCTAGCAATTGATCGTACAATCACCCAGTTTGGGCGCATAGATATATTAATCAATAATGCAGGTATGCAACACGTCGCGATGTTAGAGGATTTCCCAACAGAGAAATTTGAACAACTGATTAAGATAATGCTGACCGCGCCGTTTATGGCTATCAAACTAGTATTGCCGCATATGCGAAAACAAAAATTCGGAAGAATCTTCAACATGGCTTCCATCAATGGATTGGTTGGATTTGCAGGGAAAGCTGCTTATAATTCCGCGAAGCATGGTGTTATTGGCTTGACTAAAGTGGCGGCATTGGAAACAGCGGAAGATGGAATTACTGTTAATGCAATTTGTCCAGGATACGCAGATACCCCTTTAGTGCGCAATCAGCTTCAAGACTTAGCGAGTATGAGAAATGTTCCCTTTGAGTCTGTACTTGAAGAAGTGATTTATCCTTTGGTTCCACAAAAACGTCTTCTCGATGTAAAAGAAATTGCAGAACTGGTTTTATTCTTATCAGGTGAAGGCGCGAAAGGAATAACTGGGCAAGCGGTAGTACTAGATGGAGGATATACGGTTCAATGAATAAATGGGATGTAAACTAAAATAAGCGTGTTTGTAACTATTCTATGATTAAAAGGAAGAACGGCTGCTATCTAACTTGATAACATATTCAATATTGACATTTAAGTGGTTTCTATTCATAGTGATACTACAAATTAAACTAGTCAATTTCCGTTAAGGGGAGTAGCTAATACAGTAAAGTCGTCAACACAGGACTGGTTCCTCGGCTTTATTGGCGACAATCGTTGTTTGTGAGACCTTACCATTTATTTGGTGAGGTCTTTTGTTTCTTTAGAGACGCTTTAACCAAGTAATGGTTATGGCGTTTCTTTTTATTTTTATAAGCACTATGAGCCTCCCACAACTGAAGTTACGGGTTTTCTTGGCTTAATCATAAAGTATCAGGCTCAGGATATCCTACAAATAGTGATATTACACTTTTGAACTCTAGCGCTTAGCCCTGGTCATTCTATGAACCTCCCACGACTGAAGTCACGGGTTTCAGGGTTAGTGCTATCGCACATTGACCACTTGAGGCTG